>NZ_JBICKL010000063.1:0-85946 GCF_043104195.1 Pseudomonas sp. xss_2 | reverse complement strand
CCACTATCGCCAGATAACGCCAGCCCAGGCGCCGCCACTAACTTCGCGACGTCAGGAGGCCGAGCGGAGGGCTTGCGGAGGGAGGTCCTCACGGGAGCAAGCCCGCAGCGAGGGAACCCGAAGCGCAGCGTAGGGCCGGATGCAGGAGCGGGCGGTTTTGCTTACTTTTCCCAAGAGAAAAGTAAGCCGCCGTAAAGGCGGAAGGGGCCAGTGGCATCGCCACAAACAATGGATAAGCTCCCGATTAAGAACTCAAGAAACTCAAACTCCCCGCAAAACAAAACGCCCCGAGATTATCGGGGCGCTTAGCGAACAAACGGTAAAACAAAAGACACTACTTACTGAAACAACGACTCACTAGACAGCCCATTCTTCTCAAGAATCTCCCGCAGCCGCTTCAGGCCTTCAACCTGAATCTGCCGCACTCGCTCCCGAGTCAGGCCAATCTCCAACCCCACATCCTCCAGCGTACTGCTCTCATGCCCCCGCAGCCCAAACCGACGTACCACAACCTCACGCTGCTTGTCGGTCAACTCTCCCAGCCACTGGTCAATGCTCTGCGACAGGTCGTCATCCTGCAGCAACTCACACGGGTCGGTAGGTCGATCATCCGTCAGGGTATCGAGCAGCGTCTTATCCGAATCCGGCCCCAGTGAAACGTCCACCGACGACACCCGCTCGTTAAGCCCAAGCATACGCTTGACCTCAGCGACCGGCTTCTCCAGCAGGGTGGCGATTTCTTCCGGGGACGGCTCGTGATCGAGCTTTTGCGTCAGCTCCCGCGCAGCACGCAGGTAAACGTTGAGCTCCTTGACCACGTGGATCGGCAAGCGAATGGTGCGGGTCTGGTTCATGATCGCCCGTTCGATGGTCTGGCGGATCCACCAGGTCGCATAGGTGGAGAAACGGAAACCACGTTCCGGATCGAATTTCTCCACGGCGCGAATCAAGCCCAGGTTGCCTTCCTCGATCAGGTCGAGCAACGACAAGCCACGATTCACATAACGGCGGGCGATTTTCACGACCAAGCGCAGGTTGCTCTCGATCATGCGTTTGCGACCGGCAGGGTCGCCTTTTTGCGAGAGGCGTGCGAAGTGCACTTCCTCTTCGGGGGAGAGCAGCGGCGAGAAGCCGATCTCATTCAGGTACAGCTGGGTAGCATCAAGCGCCCGGCTGTAATCGATGTACTTGTGTTGCTTGAGCGACGAGGCCTGTTTGGCCTTGGTCCGAACCGAAGGTACAGCAGGTTCGTCTGACACCACATCCGTTTCCAAAACGATGCCCGTCTCCATCAGGAGGAGGTCATCGTCGATGTCAAACTCCGGCACTTCTTTACTGAGAGCCATTGTTATAGTCCTTTGCTGAGTTCGAACTCAGACTCTAGCGACGCCTGATTCCCTGGCAGCGCTGGAGCCTGTCCCCTCTACATCCAAGGAACAGGCCGGGTACAACGATCAACGACGTGGCAAGAACTGGAGCGGATCGACGGGTTTGCCCTGGCGGCGAATTTCAAAATGCAGCTTAACCCGATCAGTGCCCGTAGACCCCATTTCAGCGATAGCCTGCCCTGCCTTGACCTGCTGCCCCTCCCGAACCAAAAGCCTGCGGTTATGACCGTAGGCACTGACGTAGGTATCGCTGTGCTTGATGATGATCAGTTCGCCGTAGCCCCTCAAGCCACTCCCGGCGTAGACCACTGCACCACCAGACGCAGCAAAAACAGGCTGTCCCAAATCACCGGCGATATCAATGCCTTTATTCAAACTACCGTTTGAAGCGAATTTTCCAATCAGCACGCCGTTGGCCGGCCAGGTCCAACCACCGGCTGTGCGCTCTGCGGCAGGCACTGTGGTGACCACTGGGGTAGTGGTTGCCGGGGTTGTTACAACGGGTTTACCGCTGCTCGCGGGTGGCGTCGTGGTGGTCCCCACCGGGCGCCGGATGACCGTGGTCTTGCTCGACGAAGAAGGGCTGGAGACCACTGTGGTACTACCGGTCGAACCACTGCTGAAACGAATCGGTTGCCCCGGGCGGATGGTATACGGCGCACTGATGTTGTTGCGTGCGGCCAGCTCCTTGTAGTCCCAACCGTAGCGGAAGGCGATCGAGAACAGCGTGTCGCCCGGTTTGACGATGTACTGCCCCGACGTCACGGTCGGGCGCTTGGGCGCCGCGTTGTTGCGGTCGACCACCCGCGCGCCGCTCGAGCCGGTGCTGGAACAGCCCGCCAGCAGGGTGCCCATGGCCAGTGCAACCAGCAGGAGCTTGAAACCCGACCGATCCTTGCGCTGCAGACTGATTGTGTGACCCACCCGCGCTCCCCTCATGGTGCCGAAAACCGATATGACGAAACGAAATGCAATATTGTTTCAATTATAACCGAGCCCACGGCCATTGGGTGGGCTGGAGAAAGATCCGACGCCGCTTCAGGACTTACGGACACCCCGCCAGATAGACACAGCCACGCGGCAAGAATTCGTCAGCGCGGTAAATATTCCGTGTGGCTCAAGCCAGCGGGCCATTGAGCAGGGGCACGAAGCGCACCGCGCCGAGCACCCGCCGGGAGAAGCCATGCTCCTCGCGCACGATCAGCATCAGTTGCTGGGTCTCCCCTGCCGGCCCTACCGGGATCACCAGGCGTCCGCCGGGCGCCAACTGATCGAGCAACGCCTGGGGTACCTCAGGTGCAACCGCGGTGACGATGATGCCGTTATACGGCGCCAGCGCCTGCCAGCCGTCGCAACCGTCGCCCCAGCGGAACACCACGTTGCGCAAGTTGAGCTCAAGCAGGCGCTCCTTGGCCCGGTCTTGCAGAACCTTGATTCGCTCCACCGAGAACACGCGCTCCACCAGCTGCGCCAGGATCGCGGTCTGGTAGCCCGAGCCAGTTCCGATCTCCAGCACCTTGTCCAGTGGCCCCGCCTCCAGCAGCAGCTCACTCATGTGCGCAACCATGAAGGGTTGGGAGATGGTCTGGTTATGCCCGATCGGCAGCGCGGTATCCTCGTAGGCCCGATGGGCGAGCGCTTCATCGACGAACAAGTGACGCGGCGTACGGCGAATGGCCTCGAGCACCTTGGGGTTCGAGACGCCCTCCTCGCACAAGCGCTGGATCAACCGCTCCCGGGTACGCTGGGAGGTCATGCCGATACCGCGGCGCAGCAGATCGTCTTGTTCGCGCATCAGAGCACGCCCTCCAGCCAGCCATCGAGCTGCTCGAAAGCATCGTTGAAGGTGCGGTCGAGCTGCAATGGGGTGATCGACACGTAGCCTTGCATCACCGCATGGAAGTCCGTCCCCGGCCCGCCGTCTTCGGCGTCACCGGCCACGGCTATCCAGTAGCCTTCCTTGCCGCGCGGATTGACCACCTTGGTCGGTGCCGCCGCCCGCGCTCGATGCCCGAGGCGGGTGAGCTGGATGCCACGGATGTGCTCCAGCGGCAAATTCGGGATATTGATATTGAGAACGGTGCGTGCTGGCAGTTGCAGACGCGACTGCGCCTCGACCAGGCGCCGGGCGATGTAGGCCGCAGTCGGCAGGTTGTCTGGCGCGCGCGACAGCAGCGAGAACGCCAGCGAGGTGCCCCCCAGGAAGCGCCCTTCAAGGGCCGCAGCGACTGTGCCGGAATACAGCACGTCATCGCCCAGGTTCGCGCCCAGGTTGATACCCGATACGACCATGTCAGGCGTCTGCGGCAGCAGGCCGTTGAGCCCCAGGTGCACACAATCGGTCGGCGTGCCATTAAGGCTGATAAAACCGTTGGCCAGCACCTGTGGGTGCAGCGGGCGGTCCAGCGTCAGCGAACTGCTGGCGCCGCTTTTGTCTTGATCCGGGGCGATCACCACGCACTCGGCATAATCGGCCAGCGCAGCATGCAGCGCGGCAAGGCCGGGTGCGGTAACACCATCATCATTGGAAATCAGAATACGCATGGGCTGTCCGTCTGCCCTACCGGCACCAGATCGACAAGCTCGCGCACCACCACGGTGGCGAAGCATCCGGCCGGCAGGACGAATTCCAGTTGCAGGATATCAGGCTCGGGATAATGCCACGTCAGGCCGCCAATAGGGAGCCGCAGGATGCGCCGTTCGTGACTCATGCCCGCTCGTGCCAGCCAATTGCACAGATCGGCATGCCGTTCAGCGATGCTCGACTCCAGCTCGGCGGTCGCACCGCCGGCGGGCGAGGCGCCTTCGCCCCACATCGGGCCGGTCGGATGCAGGTCGAGAATGGCCAAGCGCGGATCGGAACATTCAGCCTCACCCGCAGGAAAGAAGCTACGACTGTCGGTGAAGGCCAGCAGATCGCCAACCTGTGCCTGCTGCCAGCTGCCATCGGCGACCCGCGCGGCCAGCACTTGGTTGAACAGGTAGCTACGCCCAGCTGAAAGCAGACGTGAGCGGACATTGCGCTGCTCAGGCAGGGCAGCACGCGCAGCCCACTGCTGCGCATCATGCACGTTGCCGCCCGCATGGCCGAAGCGCTGGCTGCCGAAGTAGTTGGGCACCCCTTGAGCCTTGAGCTGCTGCAGACGCACATCCAGCGCCGCATGATCGGCTGCCAGGGCAGTCAGGCGCAGGGTAAAGCCGTTGGCCGAGTGGGCGCCGCGTTGCAGTTTGCGCTGGTGGCGCACCTGCTTGAGGATACGCAGGGTGTCGTCTTCGGCGCGCGTCAGGTCGGGGTCGGCCTTGCCCGGCAGATGCAGGCTGAACCACTGGCGGGTCAGGGCCTGGCGATCCTTGAGGCCGGCATAACTGATCGAACGTACTGGCACGCCAGCGGCGCGCGCCAGACGGCGAGCGGCTTCCTCGGTGTTCAGGTCACGCTTCTCGACCCACAGCCACAAGTGCTCACCCTGGCCAGACAACGGAATGTCGAGCACTTCGTCGACCTGGAAGTCTTCGGCCACGGCCTTGAGCACTGCGCTACCCAGCGCCGCACCAGAGGCCCGTGGGCCGAGCAGTTCGAGTTCGGTCATGCTGGCAGCAACAGGGCGACCGCATGCACGGCGATACCCTCCTCACGGCCGGTGAAACCGAGCTTCTCGGTGGTCGTGGCCTTGACGTTGACCTGGTCGAGTTCAACCTGCAGGTCTTGGGCAATGAATTGGCGCATGGTTTCGATATGCGGGGCCATCTTCGGCGCCTGGGCGACGATGGTGGCGTCGATGTTGCCGACCCTCCAGCCCTTGGCCTGGACGATGCCAACGACATGGCGCAGCAGCACCCGGCTGTCGGCGCCCTTGAACTGCGGATCGGTATCGGGGAAGTGCTTGCCGATGTCGCCTAACGCTGCGGCACCGAGCAGTGCATCGCTCAAGGCGTGCAACACCACGTCGCCGTCGGAATGGGCCAACAGGCCGTATTTGTGAGGGATACGCACCCCACCCAAGGTAATGAAATCACCGTCAGTGAAACGGTGCACATCGTAGCCATGGCCAATACGCATAGAAAAACGCCCTGATTAAGTCAGGGCGCGATTCTACCTGCTTTGAACCACCTTGGGCGTATGCTTTTGGGACCGCAGCACAACCCCAATTATTTTCAGACTTGGCCTAAAGCCACGGCATGATGGCGCAGATGCTCATCGATAAAGCTGGCGATGAAGTAGTAGCTATGGTCATACCCCGGCTGCAAGCGCAACACCAACTCATGACCAGCCTTGCGCGCCGCCTGCTCCAACGCCTCAGGCTTGAGCTGCTTCTCAAGAAAATCATCGCGATCGCCCTGGTCCACCAACAGCGGCGGACACTGTCCGGCCGGCGTTTCGGCCAGCAGCACACTGGCATCCCACTCCCGCCAGCGCGCACGGTCTTCACCCAGATAACGCGAGAACGCCTTCTCGCCCCACGGGCAATCCATCGGATTGCTGATCGGCGAAAACGCCGATACCGAACGGTACCGCCCAGGGTTACGCAAGGCGCACACCAATGCACCATGACCTCCCATCGAATGGCCACTGATGCTGCGCTGATCGGACGCCGGGAAATGCGCCTCGACCAGGGCCGGCAGTTCCTCTACCACGTAGTCATGCATGCGGTAGTGCTGGGCCCAGGGCTGCTGGGTAGCATTGAGGTAAAAACCTGCCCCCAGACCGAAGTCCCAAGCGCCGTCCGGGTCGCCCGGCACTTGTTCGCCACGCGGGCTGGTATCGGGGGCGACGATGATCAAGCCCAGCTCAGCGGCCAGGCGCTGGGCGCCGGCCTTTTGCATGAAGTTCTCGTCGGTGCAGGTCAAGCCGCTGAGCCAGTACAGCACCGGCAGCTTGGCGCCCTGCTCTGCCTGCGGTGGCAGGTAGACGGCGAACACCATGTCGCAGCCCAGGACCTTGGAGTGATGCCGGTAACGCTTGTGCCAGCCGCCGAAGCTCTTCTGGCAAGAGATGTTTTCCAGGCTCATGGCTGACCTCAGAAGTGGATCACGCTACGGATGCTCTTGCCTTCATGCATCAGGTCGAAGGCTTTGTTGATGTCCTCCAGGCCCATGGTGTGGGTGATGAAGGTATCCAGCGGGATCTCGCCCTTCTCGGACATTTCCACGTAGCTGGGCAGCTCGCTGCGACCGCGCACGCCACCGAACGCCGAACCACGCCAGACGCGACCAGTCACCAGTTGGAACGGACGGGTAGCGATTTCCTGGCCGGCACCGGCGACACCAATGATCACCGATTCGCCCCAGCCCTTGTGGCAGCATTCAAGCGCCGCACGCATCAGCTGGACATTGCCCACGCACTCGAACGAGTAATCGACGCCGCCGTCGGTAAGGTCGACGATGACTTCCTGGATGGGACGGTCATAGTCCTTGGGGTTGACGCAGTCGGTGGCGCCGAGCTGACGGGCGATCTCGAACTTGCTTGGGTTGATGTCGACGGCAATGATCCGCGAGGCCTTGGCCTTCACGGCACCGATGATCGCTGACAGGCCGATACCGCCCAGGCCGAACACTGCCACCGTGTCACCTGGCTGGACCTTGGCGGTATTGAGCACGGCGCCAATGCCGGTGGTGACGCCACAGCCGAGCAGGCAGACCTTCTCCAGCGGTGCTTCTTTCTGGATCTTGGCCACGGAAATTTCCGGCAGCACGGTGTACTCGGAGAAGGTCGAGGTGCCCATGTAATGGAACAGCTGCTGGCCTTTGTAGGAGAAACGGGTAGTGCCGTCCGGCATCAGGCCCTTGCCTTGGGTAGCGCGGATGGCCTGGCACAGGTTGGTCTTGCCAGAAAGGCAGAATTTGCACTTGCCGCACTCGGGGGTGTACAGCGGGATGACATGATCGCCGACCGCCAGCGAAGTTACGCCCTCGCCCACTGCCTCGACGATTGCCCCGCCCTCGTGACCGAGAATCGACGGGAAGATGCCTTCCGGGTCGGCGCCAGACAAGGTGTAGGCATCGGTATGGCAGACACCGCTGGCGACCACGCGCAGCAGCACTTCACCGGCCTTGGGCATGGCGACGTCGACTTCGACGATTTCCAGGGGTTTCTTGGCCTCGAAGGCTACGGCAGCACGGGACTTGATCATCAGGGGTCTCCAGACAGAGGGTCGATTCGATTCATCCAGTGTAATTCACCATTGTTTGATGAATAATCTAGGCAAAGACAAAACATTATTGCCATACAGGGATAATCGATGAGTAATCGCTGGGAAGGCATCGACGAATTCGTCGCGGTGGCCGAGTCTGGCCAGTTCACCGCAGCCGCCGAGCGCCTGGGGGTTTCCTCCTCTCATATCAGCCGGCAGATCGCCCGCCTGGAAGAACGCTTGCAGACCCGCCTGCTGTATCGCAGTACCCGCCGGGTCACCCTGAGCGAAGCCGGACAGACGTTCCTGCAACATTGCCAGCGCTTGCAAGATGGCCGCGAAGAAGCGCTGCGGGCCATGGGCGACCTGGCCAGCGAGCCCAAGGGCCTGCTGCGCATGACCTGCGCGGTGGCCTATGGCGAACGCTTCATCGTGCCACTGGTGACGCGCTTCATGGCGCTGTATCCACAGCTACGGGTGGAAGTGGAACTGAGCAACCGCACCTTGGACTTGCTGCATGAGGGCATGGACCTGGCGATCCGCCTGGGCCGCTTGCAGGACTCAAGGTTGGTTGCCACCCGCTTGGCGCCGCGGCGGATGTTTCTGTGCGCCTCGCCGGGCTACCTGGAGCGGTATGGTCGCCCGCACAGTTTGTCTGAGCTGGCGCGACACAATTGCCTGATCGGCAGTTCGGATATCTGGGCGCTGAAGCAGGAGGGGCGCGAATTCAGCCAGCGAGTGCAAGGCAACTGGCGTTGCAACAGTGGCCAGGCGGTGCTGGATGCAGCGCTGCAGGGGATGGGCTTGTGTCAGCTGCCCGACTACTACGTGCTCGAGCACTTGAACAGTGGTGCGCTGGTGTCGTTGCTTGAGGCGCATCAGCCGCCCAACACGGCAGTCTGGGCGCTGTATCCGCAGCAGCGGCATCTGTCGCCGAAAGTGCGGCGGTTGGTGGATTATCTGAAGCAAGGGTTGGGACAATTGCCGGAGTACGCCAGCCACTAAGCAAGCAGATGAAGCCCCCACGTTGCCAGGCGATGCCTCGCTCTGGTGCAATCAGCGGCGAGAAGCCCAACGCTGGCGCAACCACTCCAGATCTTCCGGGCGGGTAACCTTGATGTTGTCACTGCGCCCCTCGATCAGGCGCGGTGCCAGCCCCGCCCATTCCATGGCCGAGGCCTCGTCAGTCACCGCCACATCAGACACCAGGCACTCGGCCAACGCCCGATGCAACGCGCCGAGCCGGAACATCTGCGGGGTAAATGCCTGCCAGATGGTGCTGCGATCAACCGTAGCGCTGACCCGGCCATCGCCATCGGCTCGCTTGAGCGTGTCGCGCGCCGGCACTGCCAGCAAGCCACCCACCGGATCATCCGCCAGCTCCGCCAGCAGCCGGTCCAGATCGCTACGGGCCAGGTTCGGCCGCGCAGCATCATGCACCAACACCCAGTCACCGTCCGCCGCCCCTTGGGCATGCAACAGCAACAAGGCATTGAGCACCGAGTCAGCCCTTTCGCGCCCGCCGCCAGCGCGCTGGATGCGCGCATCGCTGGCGCAAGGCAGGCCCGGCCAGTAAGGATCATCGTCAGCAATACTGACCACCACGCCCTTGAGCGCAGGATGGCCGAGGAAACAGTCGAGACTATGCTCGAGAATAGTCTGCCCACCCAATTGCAGATACTGCTTGGGCCGATCGGCAGCCATGCGGGCACCGACGCCCGCCGCGGGAATCACGGCCCAGAAAGCCGGTAGTAATGGGGTCATTTTTGCGGCAGCTGGTAGAGGGTTTCGCCCTCCTTGACCATCCCCAATTCATGACGGGCCCGTTCCTCCACGGTCTCCATACCTTTCTTCAACTCCAGGACTTCTGCATCGAGCACGCGATTACGCTCCAGCAGCCGCTCGTTCTCGGCATGCTGTTCGTCAATCTGCTGCTTGAGCTCGGTCACTTGCGCAAGGCTGCCGCTGCCGACCCAAAGGCGGTACTGCAGGCCACCGAGCAACAGGAGCAAGATGAGAAACAACCAATAAGGACTGCGCATCAAAGTATCCAGGGTTAAAAGGCCGCAGCCACGAGGCTCCCGATAGCACGAAGCCTGGCCAAGGCCAGGCTTCGTCGACAGAAACCCCGTAGGAGGTGTCTGAGGGTTCAGTACGAACGTTCAGACATCCTCGGCTGCTGCCTTTTTACCATCTCTTGCTTAGCCGCGAAACTCGGCACGACCACGGTACACCGCCTTGGCGCCCAGTTGCTCTTCGATGCGCAGCAGCTGGTTGTACTTGGAGACGCGGTCGGAACGGCACAGCGAACCGGTCTTGATCTGGCCAGCAGCGGTACCCACAGCCAGGTCAGCGATGGTCGAATCTTCGGTTTCGCCCGAACGGTGCGAGATGACCGCGGTGTAGCCAGCGGCCTTGGCCATCTGGATAGCTTCCAGGGTCTCGGTCAGCGAGCCGATCTGGTTGAACTTGATCAGGATCGAGTTACCGATGCCCTTCTCGATACCTTCCTTGAGGATCTTGGTGTTGGTCACGAACAGGTCGTCACCGACCAGCTGCACCTTCTCGCCGATCTTGTCGGTGAGGATCTTCCAGCCAGCCCAGTCGGACTCGTCCAGGCCATCTTCGATCGAGATGATCGGGAAACGCTCGGTCAGGCCTTTGAGGTAGTCAGCGAAACCTTCGGCGTCGAACGACTTGCCTTCGCCGGACAGGTTGTACTTGCCGTCTTCATAGAACTCAGAAGCGGCGCAGTCCAGGGCCAGGGTCACGTCGGTACCCAGCTTGTAGCCAGCGTTGGCGACAGCTTCGGCGATAGCGGCCAGGGCATCTTCGTTGGAGGTCAGGTTCGGCGCGAAACCGCCTTCGTCACCGACGGCAGTGTTCAGGCCACGGGCCTTGAGCACAGCTTTGAGGTGGTGGAAGATTTCGGTGCCCATGCGCAGGCCATCGGAGAAGGTCTTGGCGCCAACGGGCTGAACCATGAACTCTTGGATGTCGACGTTGTTATCGGCGTGCTCACCACCGTTGATGATGTTCATCATCGGAACAGGCATGGAGTACTGGCCAGGGGTGCCGTTGAGGTTGGCAATGTGCGCGTACAGCGGCAGGTCCTGGTCCTGGGCGGCGGCTTTGGCGGCAGCCAGGGACACAGCCAGGATAGCGTTGGCGCCCAGCTTGGCCTTGTTCTCGGTACCGTCCAGCTCGATCATGGCGCGGTCGAGGGCTTTCTGGTCGAGTGGATCCTTGCCCAGCAGCAGGTCGCGGATCGGGCCGTTGATGTTGGCAACGGCTTTCAGCACGCCCTTGCCCATGTAACGGCTCTTGTCGCCATCACGCAGCTCCAGCGCTTCGCGCGAGCCGGTGGAAGCACCGGACGGCGCGCAAGCGCTGCCGATGATGCCGTTGTCGAGCAGTACATCGGCTTCCACGGTGGGGTTGCCACGCGAATCGAGAACTTCACGACCTTTGATGTCGACGATCTTTGCCATTGTTGTAAGCACTCCAGAATTGACGAAAACAACGCAGCTTAGGGAATTCGAGCCTTTCACCAGGCGAATATGCAGAGGGCAGGCCTGGCGAAGGGGGAGCCCCTGACCGGAAGGTCAGGGGTAGAACGGGCGGTACTTTACCCGAGAAATGAGCTTTACGCGGTTTCTACCGTCGGAAAACTTTTCACCAGGTCGTCCAGCTGCTTGAGCTGAGCCAGGAACGGCTCCAGCTTGTCCAGACGCAGGGCACACGGGCCATCGCACTTGGCGTTGTCCGGATCCGGATGGGCTTCCAAGAACAAGCCCGCCAGGCCTTGGCTCATACCCGCCTTGGCCAGGTCGGTAACCTGCGCACGGCGACCACCGGCGGAGTCGGCGCGACCACCCGGGGTTTGCAGGGCGTGGGTCACGTCGAAGAACACCGGGTACTCGAACTGCTTCATGATGCCGAAGCCGAGCATGTCGACCACCAGGTTGTTGTAGCCGAAGCTCGAACCACGCTCGCAGAGGATCAACTGGTCGTTACCCGCCTCGACGCACTTGTTGAGAATATGCTTCATCTCTTGCGGTGCGAGGAACTGGGCCTTCTTGATGTTGATCACCGCGCCGGTCTTGGCCATGGCCACCACCAGATCGGTCTGCCGCGAGAGGAAGGCAGGCAACTGGATGATGTCGCACACCTTGGCTACCGGCTCGCACTGGTACGGTTCGTGGACATCGGTGATCACCGGCACATTGAAGGTCTGCTTGATCTCTTCGAAGATCTTCAGCCCTTCTTCCATGCCAGGACCACGGTACGAGGTGACCGAGGAACGGTTAGCCTTGTCGAAGCTCGCCTTGAACACGTAGGGGATACCGAGCTTCTCGGTAACCCGCACGTACTCTTCGCAGACCTTCATGGCCAGGTCACGCGATTCCAGCACGTTCATGCCGCCGAACAGGACGAACGGCTTGTCGTTGGCGATCTCGATGTTACCGACGCGAATGATCTTCTGGGTCATGGATCAGGCCTTGTTCTTCTGCGCCAGGGCCGCCTTGACGAAACCACTGAACAGCGGGTGGCCGTCACGCGGGGTCGAGGTGAACTCTGGGTGGAACTGGCAAGCGACGAACCATGGATGATCCTTGGACTCGACCACTTCGACCAGCGCGCCGTCGCCGGAACGACCGGAAATCACCAGGCCAGCATCGACCAACTGTGGCAGCAGGTTGTTGTTGACTTCGTAGCGGTGGCGGTGACGCTCGACGATCACATCCTTGCCGTAGCAGTCATGGACTTTCGAGTTACCGCTGAGCTGGCATTCCTGTGCACCCAGACGCATGGTGCCGCCCAGGTCGGAGGCCTCGGTACGGGTTTCGACGGTACCGGTGTTGTCGGCCCACTCGGTGATCAGGCCAACCACCGGATGACCGCTGTTGCGATCGAACTCGGTGGAGTTGGCGTCGGTCCAGCCCATGACGTTACGGGCGAACTCGATCACGGCGACCTGCATGCCCAGGCAGATGCCCAGGTATGGCACTTTGTTCTCACGGGCGAACTGCACAGCCTTGATCTTGCCTTCGACGCCGCGCAGACCGAAACCACCCGGAACCAGGATGGCGTCAGCGCCTTCGAGCAGGCTGGTGCCTTGGTTCTCGATGTCTTCGGAGTCGATGTAGCGCAGGTTGACCTTGGTACGGTTCTGGATACCGGCGTGGCTCATCGCTTCGATCAGCGACTTGTAGGCATCGAGCAGTTCCATGTACTTGCCGACCATGGCGATGGTGACTTCCTGCTCTGGGTTGAGCTTGGCGTCTACCACCTTGTCCCACTCGGACAGGTCGGCACCGTTGCACTGCAGGCCGAAGCGCTCGACGACGAAGTCGTCCAGGCCCTGTGCATGCAGTACGCCTGGGATCTTGTAGATGGTGTCGACGTCTTCCAGGGAGATCACCGCACGCTCTTCAACGTTGGTGAACAGTGCAATCTTGCGGCGCGAGGAAGCGTCGACCGGGTGGTCGGAGCGGCAGATCAGCACGTCAGGCTGCAGGCCGATGGAGCGCAGCTCCTTGACCGAGTGCTGGGTCGGCTTGGTCTTGGTCTCGCCAGCGGTGGCGATGTACGGGACCAGGGTCAGGTGCATCAGCATGGCGCGCTTGGAGCCCACTTCGACGCGCAGCTGGCGGATGGCCTCGAGGAACGGCTGCGACTCGATGTCACCCACGGTACCGCCGATTTCCACCAGGGCCACGTCGGCATCGCCGGCGCCCTTGATGATGCGACGCTTGATCTCGTCGGTGATGTGCGGGATGACCTGGATGGTCGCGCCCAGGTAATCACCACGGCGCTCTTTGCGCAGCACGTGCTCGTAGATACGGCCGGTGGTGAAGTTGTTGTTCTGGGTCATCGTGGTGCGGATGAACCGCTCGTAGTGGCCCAGGTCAAGGTCGGTCTCGGCGCCGTCGTGGGTGACGAACACCTCACCGTGCTGGAACGGGCTCATGGTGCCCGGATCGACGTTGATGTACGGATCCAGCTTGAGCATGGTGACCTTCAGGCCCCGCGCTTCCAGGATGGCCGCCAGGGAAGCCGAGGCAATGCCTTTCCCCAATGAAGAAACAACACCGCCCGTGACGAATATGTAGCGCGTCATGAAAAACCCTAGAAGTCTGCGTTAAAGCGGCCAGCGCCGCCGGAGAAAGCGAAGGAAGGCCGAAGCCCCCGATCACCTGCGTCAATCACAGTGCATCTCGAAAAACTGCCGCGTCTGTACAGACCAGGGGTTTCCCCGGCATGGAGCTCGCTCGTCATTTTAAGAAATCAGCCCAGCAAAAAACTGCTTGGTAATCGGCAACTGCTGTGTTTTCGATGAAGCCACAGAAGTTGTATCAAGAAGGGAGGGTAGTCTACCGGAATGTACCCTTCAGCTCAAACCTTGCGCGTTCGTCGGCATCTGCCAATGCAACTGGCAGTCGCCCTGCCCCAGTGCAGGCAAATTGGCCACTGCCAGCAAACGCTCGCCCTGATACAGCAAAGGCAAGCGTGAACGCAGGAAATGCGGGACCTGCTGCTCGTTGAGCAGGCGCTTGAGATCGCGCCGGCCTCGCCCGGCCAGCTCCAGCACTTCACCGCCCTGGCGATAGGCGATATGCAGGTTTTGCAGGGGTGGAGCGCTGCACAGGCGCACGCTGCCATTGCCTGGCAGGTGCAGCGGTTTGCTGGGATCAGCCCATGGCTGGGTACCCTCAGGGGTTTGGAGCCAGTCGCCGCTCAGCCACCAGATGCGGCCATGGCTGCGCTGCAGCACACCGTCGGTCAGACGCCACACTGGCTGAGCATCGACAGCGGCATCGCGCAGGGCCTCCCAGCCTACCCAGTGCCGTGCGTCGGGTAACCGCGTGCGCGTCCTGAGCCAATACTGCAAAGCGTTGCGCTGACGAGTGACTGACAACGCCCGCAAGGCATCCAGGGCCAGTGAATCCAAGCCCTGCCATGGCGCCGAGGCACTTTGCCCTGCGCCGACAAGGTCATCGCGAGCGAGCTCGTCCAGCAAGCCCAGCGCTTCGCTCAGGTGTTCGGCACTGCGCGCCAGGTTCTGCTCAGCCTGCGGCCAACGCTGACGTAGCAGTGGCAATACTTCCCTGCGCAGGTAGTTGCGCGCGAACGTGGTATCGCCATTACTGGGATCTTCGATCCAGGCCAGCCGGGCGTGTTCGGCATAGGCTTGAAGCTGCCTGCGCGACAGGTTCAGCAGCGGCCTGACCAGCCGACCCTGCCCTACCGGCCGGGATGAGGGCATGCCGGCCAGACCGCGCAACCCTGCCCCGCGCAACAAGCGAAACAGCAAGGTTTCAGCCTGGTCGTCGCGGTGCTGCCCGGTGAACAGCACATCACCTGGGCCGAGGATATCGATGAAGGCCTTGTAGCGCGCATCACGGGCTGCCTGTTCGAGGCTAGCGCCGGGAGCGACCTGGACGTGGATAACCTGCAGCTCGATAGCCAGGCTGTCGCAGATGGATTGGCAATGGGCGGGCCAGCCGTCGGCAGCAGGCTGCAGGCCATGGTGGACATGGATGGCGCGCAAGGGCGGTGTGACGTGGGTGCTGGCGTAGTCAGCCAGAAGGTGCAGGAGGACGGTGGAGTCCAGGCCGCCGGAGAAGGCGACGTGCCAGGCGGGGGCTTTTAGCCACGGAGTCAGCGAGGAAGTGAGGTCGATCATCAAAAGCCCCACTTAAGACATCTCGTGGGAGCGGGCTTGCCCCGCGATGGCGTCCGATCAGGCCAGCATGATGGGCCGATTGACGCTATCGCGGGGCAAGCCCGCTCCCACGAAGAGTGCAGTACGTTAGAGACCGTAGCTCATCAGGCGATCATAACGGCGCTTGAGCAGGGCTTCGTTATCGAGCTTGCCGAGCATATCCAGCTGCTCGACCAGGTCGGCACGGATGCTTTCGGACATTTTCGCAGGGTCGCGGTGGGCGCCGCCCAGCGGCTCCTGGATGACCTTGTCGACGATGTTCAGGCTCTTCAAGCGCTCGGCAGTGATACCCATCGCTTCAGCGGCATCGGCAGCCTTGTCGGCGGTCTTCCACAGGATCGAGGCGCAACCTTCCGGCGAGATCACCGAGTAGGTGGAGTACTGCAGCATGTTCAGCTGGTCGCACACGCCAATGGCCAGTGCGCCGCCCGAACCACCTTCACCGATCACGGTAGCGATGATCGGCGTCTTCAGGCGGGCCATGACGCGCAGGTTCCAGGCAATCGCCTCGCTCTGGTTGCGCTCTTCGGCGTCGATACCTGGATAGGCGCCCGGAGTATCGATGAAGGTCAGGATCGGCATCTTGAAGCGTTCGGCCATTTCCATCAGGCGGCAGGCCTTGCGGTAGCCTTCCGGACGCGGCATGCCGAAGTTGCGGCGCACCTTCTCACGGACTTCACGGCCCTTCTGGTGACCGATGACCATCACCGGCTTGCCATCCAGACGCGCAGTACCACCTACGATGGCGGCGTCATCGGAGAAGTGACGATCACCGTGCAGTTCTTCGAACTCGGTGAAGATGTGCTGCAGGTAGTCCAGGGTATAAGGACGACGCGGGTGACGTGCCAGGCGAGCGATCTGCCAGCTGGTCAGATTGCCGAAAATGCTTTCGGTGAGGGTGCTGCTCTTGTCTTGCAGACGGGCAATCTCATCGCTGATGTTCAGCGAGTTGTCGTTACCGACCAGGCGCAGCTCTTCGATCTTGGCTTGCAGGTCGGCAATCGGCTGTTCGAAATCGAGGAAATTCGGGTTCATAGGCATCCGTCTTGGGTCTACGGCCAGGCGGCCGGCCGGTTGATCCGTTTGGCGCCCTACCTTAAGGGATCAGGCGCGTTCAGGTCGAGATTAAAATTCGTCGCTTTAGCGGTATTGCAGGAAGACGTTCTCACGCCCGAACTGGTCACGCAGGGCCTGAATCAGGCCATCGGCTGGGTCAATTGACCATTCGTCGCCAAAGCGCAACATGGCTTTGGCATCACTGCCGGTATATTCCAGGGTGATCGGGCAACCACCGCGATGGCGGGTGATCAATTCACCCAGCCAGCTCAGCCGATCGCCCTTGAGCGCGTCATGCGCCACTTTAAGGCGCAGGCTTTCGGCCAGCCGCGTGCGCGCATCTTCCATGGTCATCACTTGCTTGACCCGCAGGCGCAGGCCGCCGGAGAAGTCGTCGTTACTGACCTCGCCTTCGATCACTACCATCGCATCGGTCTGCAACAGCGCTTGCGCGGCCATGAAGGCGTCGGCGAACAGCGAGGCCTCGATCCGCCCAGAGCGGTCGTCGAGGGTGACGAAGCCCATCTTGTCGCCCTTCTTGTTCTTCATTACCCGCAGAGCAATGATCATGCCGGCCACCGTCTGCACTTCACGGGACGGCTTGAGGTCGATGATGCGCTGGCGGGCGAAGCGGCGGATCTCGCTTTCGTATTCGTCGATCGGGTGACCGGTAAGGTACAGGCCGAGGGTGTCTTTCTCGCCCTTCAAGCGCTCCTTGAGGGTCAGCTCACGGACCTTGTGGTGGTTGGCGTAGACGTCGACATCTTCTTCGACGAACAGCCCGCCAAACAGGTCGACGTGACCACTATCGGCCGTACGCGCAGTCTGTTCGGCCGATTTCACCGCTTCTTCCAGTGCCGACAGCAGCACGGCCCGGTTGCGGTCGATGTTGGCCTGGTAGGCCTTGATCTCGTCATGGAAGTGCGGGCCGAGACGGTCCAGCGCACCACTGCGGATCAACGCATCGAGGGTACGTTTGTTGACGCGCTTGAGGTCGATACGCTCGCAGAAATCGAACAAGTCCTTGAACGGCCCGCCCTTGGCCCGCGCCTCGACGATCGCTTCCACCGGCCCCTCACCGACGCCCTTGATCGCGCCCAGGCCATAGATGATGCGGCCATCGTCGTTGACCGTGAACTTGAACTCGGACATGTTCACATCCGGCGCATCGAGGCGCAGCTTCATGCTGCGCACTTCCTCGATCAGCACCACCACCTTGTCGGTGTTGTGCATATCCGCCGACAGCACCGCAGCCATGAACGGCGCCGGGTAATGCGTCTTGAGCCAGGCGGTCTGATAGGAAACCAGACCATAGGCCGCCGAGTGCGACTTGTTGAAACCGTAGCCGGCGAATTTTTCTACCAGGTCGAAGATGTTCCCCGCCAAGTCGCCATCGATGCCGTTGTTGGCACAACCTTCGATAAAGCCCCCGCGCTGCTTGGCCATCTCTTCGGGCTTTTTCTTACCCATCGCTCGGCGCAGCATGTCGGCGCCACCGAGGGTATAGCCGGCCATGACCTGGGCGATCTGCATCACCTGTTCCTGATACAGGATGATGCCGTAGGTCGGTGCCAGCACCGGCTGCAGGCCTTCGTACTGGTAGTCCGGGTGCGGGTAGGCCAGCTCGGCGCGGCCATGCTTACGGTTGATGAAGTCATCCACCATGCCCGACTGCAGCGGACCTGGGCGGAACAGCGCCACCAGTGCGATGAGGTCTTCCAGGCAGTCGGGCTTGAGCTTTTTGATCAGCTCTTTCATGCCGCGCGATTCGAGCTGGAACACCGCCGTGGTTTCGGCCTTTTGCAGCAGCTCGTAGGTTTTCTTGTCGTCCAGTGGGATGAAGTCGATATTCAGGTCGGGCAGGCCGCTCTTGGCCTGCTCACGGTTGATCGTCTCCATCGCCCACTTGATGATGGTCAGGGTCCGCAGACCGAGGAAGTCGAACTTCACCAGGCCAGCAGCCTCGACGTCATCCTTGTCGAACTGGGTTACCAGGCCGCCGCCTTCTTCGTCACAAGCAATGGGCGAGAAATCAGTGAGCTTGGTCGGTGCGATAACCACACCACCGGCGTGCTTGCCGGTACCGCGGGTAACCCCCTCGAGCTTGAGGGCCATTTCCCAGATCTCGCGCGCATCCTCATCGCCCTTGAGGAAGTCACGCAGGATCTCTTCCTGCTCGTAGGCCTTCTCCAGGGTCATGCCGACTTCGAACGGAATCATCTTCGACAGACGGTCGGCCAAGCCATAGGACTTGCCCTGCACCCGCGCCACGTCGCGCACCACTGCCTTGGCCGCCATGGTGCCGAAGGTGATGATCTGGCTGACCGCGTTACGTCCGTAGGCATCGGCCACATACTCGATCACCCGGTCCCGACCGTCCATGCAGAAGTCGACGTCGAAGTCGGGCATCGATACCCGTTCGGGGTTGAGGAAACGCTCGAACAGCAGGTCGTAGGCCAGCGGGTCGAGGTCGGTAATTTTCAGTACATACGCAACCAGCGAGCCTGCACCCGAACCCCGGCCTGGACCTACCGGCACGCCGTTGTTCTTGGCCCACTTGATGAAGTCCATAACGATCAGGAAGTAACCGGGGAAGCCCATCTGGATGATGATATCCAGCTCGAACTTCAAGCGGTCGAGGTAGACCTGGCGCTTGGCCTCGTAATCTTCAGTGGTGTCCTTGGGCAGGATGACCGTCAGGCGCTCTTCCAGGCCTTCATGGGAAACATGGCGCAGATAGTCGTCGATACCCATACCGTTGGGCGTGGGGAAGTCGGGCAGGAAGTGCTTGCCCAGCTGCACCTGGATGTTGCAGCGCTTGGCGATCTCGACGGTGTTGGCGATGGCATCCGGCAGATCGCTGAACAGCTCGGCCATCTCTTCCGGGCTTTTCAGGTACTGCTGGTCGCTGTACATGCGCGGACGACGTGGGTCGTCCAGGGTCCAGCCCTCGCCGATACAGACGCGCGTCTCGTGGGCATCGAAGTCGGTTTGCTTGATGAAGCGCACATCGTTGGTTGCCACCAGCGGCGCACCCAGCCGGTCGGCCAGGGCCACGGCAGCGTGCAGGTACTCTTCGTCGCCGGCACGATTGGTGCGCTGCACCTCGACATAGAAGCGCTCAGGGAACATCGCCATCCAGTCGCGCAGCAACGCCTCGGCGTCATCGGTGCGACCGCCAAGCAAGGCCATGCCGATATCACCCTCGCGGGCCGCAGACAGGGCAATCAGCCCTTCGCTGGCCGGCGCGATCCAGTCACGCTGGATGACCACCAGGCCATTGCGCTGACCATCGACCCAACCGCGCGAGATCAGCTCGGTGAGGTTGCGATAGCCCTTGGGGTTCATGGCCAAAAAGCAGATGCGCGACAGCGGTGCTTCCGGGTCTGCACCGGCCAGCCACAGGTCGGCGCCGCAGATCGGCTTGATTCCGGCGCCCATGGCGTTCTTGTAGAACTTCACCAGCGAGCACATGTTGCTCTGGTCGGTAATCGCCACCGCCGGCATGTTCATCCCGGCCAAGGCCTTGGCCAGCGGCTTGATCCGCACCAGGCCATCGACCAGGGAGAACTCGGAGTGCACGCGAAGGTGAACGAAGGAAACCGACATGGAGGGTCCTATAGCAGAGCAAGACAACAAGCGCGGGATTGTACCGCAACAGGCAAAGATTGAGTGGCGCGGTGAAACAATTGGGGCCGCTGCGCGGCCCCAATAAGCGGATCAGATCAGCGAGGTAGAGACGCCCTCACGCGCCTCCCAAGCCGCACGCACCGGCGCGAACGAGCGCCGGTGAATCGGCGTTGGCCCTAACCGTGCCAGCGCTTCCAGATGCACCGGAGTCGGATACCCCTTGTGCCCGCCCATCCCATAACCCGGATAGATCAGCTCGAACGCGCTCATCTCCCGATCACGGGTGACCTTGGCCAAAATCGACGCCGCAGCGATCGCCGGCACCTGGGCATCGCCCTGCACCACCGGCGCCGCTGGCACGGCCAGCTTGGGGCAACGATTGCCGTCGATCAGCGCCAGTTTCGGCGTGATGCTCAAGCCCTCGACCGCGCGCTGCATGGCCAACATGGTCGCCTGGAGAATGTTCAGGCGGTCGATCTCTTCGACCTCGGCGCGAGCAATGCAAAAGGCCAGGGCCTTTTCACAGATTTCGTCGGACAGCGCCTCGCGCTTGGCCTCGGTGAGCTTCTTCGAGTCGTTCAGGCCCAGGATCGGCCGTTTGGGGTCAAGAATCACCGCAGCGGTGACCACCGCGCCGCACAGCGGGCCGCGACCGACTTCATCGACACCGGCGACCAGCTCTTCGACCAGGTTGAAATCCAGTCCCATCTGCATCTAGCGTTGCTCCAGCAAGGCAAGCACCGCCTCTGCCGCCTGGTTCGAGGCGTCACGACGCAAGGTGCGATGAATCTGATCAAAGCTTTCGGTTTGCTGGCTGCCATCGGCCACCAGTGGGGCCAGGGTCTGCGCCAGGGCCTCGCTGGTCGCAGCGTCCTGCAGTAGTTCGGGCACCAACAGGCGCTGAGCCAGCAGGTTGGGCAACGACACGTACGGGCTCTTCACCAGGCGCTTGAGGATCCAGTAGGTCAACGGTGCCAGGCGATAGGCGACGACCATCGGCCGTTTGTACAGCATCGCCTCCAGCGTCGCCGTGCCCGAAGCGATCAACACCGCGTCGCAGGCTGCCAGCGCTTGGTGCGACCGACCGTCAAGCAAGGTCAACGGTAGGTCGCGGCCTTCGAGCATCTGCTCAACCTGGGCGCGACGCGCCTGATTGGCGCATGGCAGCACGAAGCGCACCCCCGGCACCAACTGGCGCAGGCGCTCGGCAGCATCCATGAACAATGCGCCCAAACGGCCGACTTCACCGCCGCGGCTGCCCGGCATCAGCGCGACCAGTGGCCCCGCGCTCAAACCAAGTTCAGCGCGCGCGGCTTGTCGATCAGCATCCAGCGGGATGCTATCGGCCAGCGGATGACCGACGAAGCGCACCGGTACGCCCTGCTCTTCGTAGAACCGCGCCTCGAATGGCAGCAGCGTCAGCATCAGGTCGCAACCCTCACGGATCTTCAGCACCCGCTTCTGCCGCCACGCCCACACCGAAGGGCTGACGTAGTGCACGGTCTTGATCCCCGCCTGACGCAGCTTGAGTTCGATATTGAGGGTGAAATCCGGCGCATCGATGCCGATGAACACATCCGGCGTCTCGGCGATCAGGGTCTGGATCAAGGCCTTGCGGCGCTTGAGCAGCTCGCGTAGGCGCCCCAGCACTTCCACCAGGCCCATCACCGCCAGGCGCTCCATGGGGAAGTACGACTGCATGCCTTCGGCCTCCATCAACGGACCGCCGACACCGATGAACCGCACCTCGGGATGACGCGCCTTGAGCGCACGCATCAAGCCCGAGCCAAGAATGTCGCCGCTGGCCTCGCCCGCGACCAACGCTACGCAGAGCTGGCCCATGTCAGCGGGTGATGCCGCGAGCGGAATTCACGATCGACTCACGGAACAGCGCAACCTCAGGGTGTTGGCTGGCGAGCTCTTCGAGCTCTTTGAGCGCGTCTTCAACCGTCAGGCCTTGGCGATAGACCGTCTTGTAGGCGCGTCGCAAGGCATGGATCACTTCATCGCTGAAACCACGACGACGCATACCCTCGAAGTTCATGCTGCGCGCTTCGGCAGGGCTGCCGAACACGGTGACGAAGGCTGGCACGTCTTTGCCGATCGCGGTGCCCATGCCAGAAAACGCATGCGCGCCAATATGGCAGTACTGATGCACCAGGGTGTAACCAGACAGGATCGCCCAGTCGCCAACGTGCACATGGCCCGCCAGGGCAGTGTTATTGACCAGGATGCAATGATTGCCGATCACGCTGTCGTGGCCGATGTGGGCATAGGCCATGATCAGGTTGTGATCGCCCAGGGTGGTTTCCGCGCGGTCCTGGATAGTGCCACGGTGGATGGTCACGCCTTCGCGAATGACATTGTGGTCGCCAATCACCAAGCGCGTGGCCTCACCCTTGTACTTGAGGTCAGGGGTGTCTTCACCAATCGAGGAAAACTGGTAGATGCGGTTGTGCTTGCCGATCCGGGTCGGCCCTTTGAGCACAACGTGCGGGCCGATGACGGTGCCCTCCCCGATTTCGACATCGGGCCCTACGATCGACCAGGGGCCCACCTCGACGCCATCGGCCAGCTTGGCCGAAGGGTCGATGATCGCCCGCGGATCAATCGAATTCATAGGGAACGTTCCGCGCAGGTAATTTCAGCCGAGCAGACTGGCTTGCCATCGACCAGGGCGCGGCACTCGAACTTCCAGATCATGCTCTTGCGGCTGAGGAACTTGGCTTCCAGCACCAGTTGATCGCCCGGCAGTACCGGCTGACGGAAACGCAGCTTGTCGGAGCCGACGAAATAGTAGAGCGTGCCATCGGCAGGCTTGGCGTCAAGCATCTTGAATCCGAGAATCCCGGCCGCCTGGGCCATCGCCTCGATGATCAGCACGCCCGGCATGATTGGATGCGCGGGGAAATGGCCATTGAAGAACGGCTCATTGATGCTGACATTCTTGTAGGCACGAATGCTCTGGGCCTCGAAGTCCAGCTCCGTCACACGGTCCACCAACAGGAACGGGTAACGGTGAGGCAGGTATTCGCGAATCTCGTTGATGTCCATCATTTCGGGGGGAAGCCTGTAATAAGAATAGGGAGCGCAGGTGCTGACCACACGCTCCTTTTGCAATCCAAAGAGGAGCCAGCTAGCGACGGTTCACTCTTGCTCAGGAAATGGTATCAGCCTTCTGATGTCGGCTGGCCACCTGAGGTCACGGTATCGACACGTTTTTCCAGTTGCTGGAGACGCTTGGCCATCTCGTCCAGCTGACGAATGCGCGCCGCGCTCTTGCGCCAATCGCCCAAGGTCTGCATGGCGGTACCCGAAGAATAGCCACCCGGCTCGGTGATCGAACGGGTAACCATGGTCATGCCGGAGACGAATACGTTGTCGCACACATCGATATGACCGACCATGCCGACGCCGCCGGCGATGGTGCAATGCTTGCCGATGCGGGTGCTGCCAGAAATGCCGACACAGGCCGCCATCGCGGTGTGGTCGCCAATCTGCACGTTGTGGGCGATCTGGATCTGGTTATCCAGCTTGACCCCGTCGCCAATGCGCGTGGCCGACAGCGCGCCGCGGTCGACCGCAGTGTTCACACCGATCTCGACATCGTCGCCAATGGTCACGCCGCCGATCTGGGCGATTTTGCGCCACACACCCTTCTCGTTGGCAAAGCCGAAGCCTTCACCGCCGATCACGGCGCCGGACTGAATGGTCACGCGCTGGCCGATGGTCACGTCGTGATACAACGTGACCCGCGGCGCCAACCAGCCACCTTCGCCAATCACGCAGCGAGCACCGATGAAGCAGTGCGCGCCGACGGTCACGTTGGCCGCGATCTGCGCACCACTCTCGATCACCGCGAACGGGCCGATGCTGGCGCTGGCGTCCACCTGGGCATCTTCGGCAACCACGGCGCTGGGATGAATACCCGCCACAGCCTTGGGCTTGGGATCGAACAGATGGGAGATGCGTGCATAGGCAAGGTAAGGATCAGCAACGATCAGCGCATTGCCCGCGTAACCTTCGGCATCCGCGGCCTTGAGCAGTACCGCCGCAGCCTGGGCGTTATCCAGGTACTTGCGGTACTGCGGGTTGGCCAGGAAGCTCAACTGCCCGGGACCGGCCTCCTGCAAGGTGGCCAGGCCGGTGATTTGCAGCGACTCGGGCCCCTTGAGGGTGGCGCCGAGCGCCTCGGCCAGTTGGCCGAGCGTCATGGTCAGGGTCATATCAACGGGCTTGGTTCATGCGCTCGATGACTTGGCGAGTGATGTCGTACTGCGGTTTGACATCGATCACTGCGCCGCGCTCGAGCACCAGGTCAAAGCCACCCTTCTTGATCACTTCTTCCACAGCGCCGTCCAGCTTAGGCTTGAGCTGCTTGAGCATGTCGCGGTCGGCAACGGCCTTGGCTTCGTTGAGTTCCTTGGACTGGAACTGGAAGTCACGTGCTTTTTGCTTGAATTCGAGCTCCAGGCGCTCACGCTCTTGCTGCTGCATCTTGTCGCCGCCCTTGATCAGACGGTCCTGGATGCCCTTGGCGCTGCTTTCCAGGCTCTTGAGCTTGGTCAGTTGTGGGCCGAATTTCTTCTCCGCATCCACTGCGTACTTTTTCGCAGCGTCCGACTCGAGCAGTGCCATCTGGTAGTTCAGCACGGCAACTTTCATTTCGGCGAAAGCCGGGGTGGCGACCAGCGCCGCGGCCATAACGGCCATTTGAGTCAACTTACGCACGATGCACTCCTGAATAAACCGTTGTCGTTAAGCAAGGGCCGACCTTAGAAGGTCTGGCCCAGAGAGAATTGGAACACCTGGGTGTCGGCTTCGTCCGGCTTCTTGATCGGCATCGCCAGGCTGAAGCTCAGCGGGCCCAAGGCCGTAATCCAGGTCACGCCCAGGCCGACCGAGCTGGCCAGGCCAGACAGGCCGACTTTCTCGCAATCAGGCTTGGAGCCGCAATTGGTGTCGAACACGTTACCCACGTCCCAGAACACGGAAGTACGCAGCGAGCGCTGGTCCTTGACGAACGGCAGCGGGAACAGCAACTCGACACCACCTTGGACGAGGACGTTACCACCGAATGGCAGCGGATCCTGATCCGGGTCGGCGACAGTGCCTTGGTTGCCGGTAACGCCCGCACCACGGCTTGGCGTACTACGTGGACCCAAGCTGCTGTCCTTGAAGCCACGCACCGAGTTGAAACCACCCGCGTAGTAGTTCTCATAGAACGGCAGGCCGGAAGTGCCGCCGAAGCCGTCGCCGTAACCCAACTCAGTGTGCAGACGCAGGGTGTAGTCGTTGTTGATTGGCTTGAACAGCTGGCCGCGGTAGTCGAGCTTGTAGAACGACAGGTCGCTGCCCGGCACGGT
Source organism: Pseudomonas sp. xss_2 (assembly GCF_043104195.1). Taxonomy (NCBI): domain Bacteria; kingdom Pseudomonadati; phylum Pseudomonadota; class Gammaproteobacteria; order Pseudomonadales; family Pseudomonadaceae; genus Pseudomonas; species Pseudomonas sp. xss_2. Next base: position 60,646 of record NZ_JBICKL010000063.1, on the reverse strand, counting down.
TGTTTCCAGGGTCAGGCTTTGCGAATGACCACGGGTTGCCAGCACGCCTTTGTTCAGGGTCGACTCGGACCAACCGACCGACGCCTTGAAGTTGAGGAAGTTATCGCCTTCCTTCTCGACGAAGTCGAAGATCTCGTCAACGGTGTAACGGCCAGTCTTGAGTTTGTCCTGCTGTACGGTCAGGCCATAGGTCAGACGCGAGGTTTCGCTGATCGGGTAACCGATGCTGACACCGGCGCCCAGGCTGTCTACTGCGTAGCTGGCTACGTCGACGTCGAGGTCATCGTAGTCGGTGCTGCGGTAGAAGGCGTTGTAACCCAGGCTGACGCCATCGGCAGTCCAGTAGGGGTCAACGAAGCCGAAGTTGTAGCGGGTCTGGTATTCGCTTCGGGTCAGGCCGATCGACACCTTGTTACCGGTACCGAGGAAGTTGGTCTGGCTGATCGAACCACCGAGGATCAGGCCCGCGCTCTGGGCGAAACCGACGCTGGCGGTGATCGAGCCGGAAGCCTGCTCTTCAACGCTGTAGTTGACGTCGACCTGGTCGTCGGTGCCTGGCACTGGCGGGGTCTCGACGTTGACTTCCTTGAAGAAGCCCAGGCGCTCCAGACGGGTCTTGGACTGGTCGATCAGGTAGGTCGACGCCCAGCCGCCTTCCATCTGGCGCATTTCGCGACGCAGCACTTCGTCTTCGGTCTTGGTGTTACCGCGGTAGTTGATGCGGTTGACGTAGGCACGCTTGCCCGGGTCGACCACGAACATGATGTCGACGGTATGGTCTTCATCGTTCGGTTGCGGTACGCCGTTGACGTTGGCGAAGGTATAGCCTTCGTTACCCAGGCGACGGGTGATCAGGTCGGACGTGGTGGTCATCACCTTGCGCGAGAACACCTGGCCAGGCTGCACCAGCAGCAGCGACTTGACCTGGTCTTCCGGCACCTTGAGGTCGCCGGACAGCTTCACGTCACGAACGGTGTACTTCTCACCTTCGTTGATGTTGACGGTGATGTACACGTGCTTCTTGTCCGGGGTAATCGATACCTGGGTCGAAGCGATGTCCATGTTGATGTAGCCGCGGTCCAGGTAGTAGGAACGCAGGCGCTCCAGGTCACCGGAGAGTTTTTCGCGAGCATACTTGTCGTCGTTCTTGAAGAACGACAGCCAGTTGGTGGTCTTGAGCTCGAACAGCTGACCGAGTTCTTCATCATCGAACACGGTGTTGCCCACCACGTTGATGTGCTGGATGGCAGCGACCGTGCCTTCGTTGATCTTGATCTTCAGGCCAACGCGGTTGCGCGGCTGCGGCACCACCTCGGCGTCGACTTCAGCCGAGTAGCGGCCCTGGGCCACGTACTGGCGCTGCAGCTCGTTACGCACACCTTCAAGGGTGGCGCGCTGGAAGATTTCGCCTTCAGCCAGGCCCGACTGCTTGAGACCTTTCATCAGGTCTTCGGTGCTGATCGCCTTGTTGCCTTCGATCTCGATGCTCGACACCGACGGGCGCTCGACCACGTTGATGATCAGGACATTGCCGTCGCGGCTCAGCTGGATGTCCTGGAAGAAGCCGGTCTTGAACAGCGAGCGGGTGGAATCCACCAGGCGACGGTCGTCGGCCTGATCGCCCACGTTCAGGGGCAAGGCGCCGAACACGCTGCCGGCGGACACCCGCTGCAGGCCGTTGACACGAATATCGGAGATGGTGAAGGACTCGGCGTGAACTTCAGCGATCATCAGTGCGGAGAGGACCGCAGTTAGCAGCAGACGTTTCATGAAGTCCTTTTATTCCAACTGGCAATAAACAACCTGCCGCGAAAGGGCGGCAGGTTCGCAATGCGAAGCTTTTATAGTCGACCCAGATCGTTGATCAGGGCGAGCAACATCACCCCTATGACCAAACTGATACCGATCTGGACCCCCCAACCTTGCACCCGATCCGACAGCGGACGACCGCGCGCCAACTCGATCAGGTAGAACAGCAAATGCCCCCCATCCAGTACTGGAATGGGCAGCAGGTTAAGAACCCCCAGGCTTATGCTCAGGTAGGCCAGGAAATTCAGGAAATCCCCAACGCCCGACTGGGCTGAAGCGCCCGCCACTTTAGCAATGGTTATCGGTCCGCTCAAGTTTTTTACCGAGAGCTCCCCGAACAGCATTTTCTTCAGCGATTCAAGGGTCAGTATGCTCATGTTCCAGGTACGCGAGAGGCCCTCGCCCACCGCTTCGAGCGGCCCATAGCTGACTTCGCGGAGCATGTTGGCGGGCCATTCGCCACCTTTGACGCCAGCCCCTAGGTAGCCACCGGAGGCTTGACCTTCGCCTTTACGGGCCAAGGTCACCGGGATATCCAGCACCGCGCCGTCACGCTCGACGCGCAATTGCACCTTGGCCTCGGGACGGGCACGGACACTGTCGACCACTTGTTGCCAGTCGTTCAGGGCAACGCCATCCAGGCTTAGCAGCTTGTCACCGGTCTTGAGCCCGGCAGCCGCAGCCGGCCCCTTCGGATCGATCTCGGCCAGCACCGGGCTGATCACTGGACGCCATGGGCGCAAGCCCAGCGACTGGATCGGGTCAGGCTCATCCGCGCCTTTGAGCCATTGATCGAGCTTGATCTCGTGCTGACGCTCGGCTGTGGCGCCCTCATCGAGAACGCCAACACGCAGCACACCGCTTTCGCCAAGACGCCGCACCAGCTGCAGATTGACCGCTGACCAACCATTGGTCGCCTTACCGTCAACCGAAACGATCTCTTGACCTGCGACCAAGCCAGCAGAAGCGGCCAGGCTCGCCGGCTCAACGGCACCAATCACCGGGCGCACCTGCTGGGTGCCGAGCATGGCCAGGGCCCAGAAGAACACGATGGCCAGGAGGAAGTTGGCAATAGGTCCGGCGGCAACGATGGCGATACGCTGCCCGACCGGTTTGCGATTGAACGATTGATCGACTAGCGCAGGCGGCACGTCGCCCTCGCGCTCGTCGAGCATCTTGACGTAGCCACCCAGCGGAATCGCCGCGACGACGAACTCGGTGCCATGGCGGTCATGCCAGCGCAGCAGCGGCGTGCCGAAACCGACCGAGAAGCGCAGCACCTTGACCCCACAACGGCGGGCCACCCAGAAGTGGCCGAACTCATGGAAAGTGACAAGTACACCCAGCGCCACCAGGGTGCCGATAATCATGTAGAGCGCAGTCATATCCATCTCCGAATGACGTTCAGCACAACTCTGGAGCCACTACGCATCAGCGAGCGTGACGCCGCAACCATTCACGGGAAAGCTCCCGGGCACGCTGGTCGGCGGCAAACACCGCATCCAGCGAGGGCAATGACACCACCGGCTCCTGGTCGAGCACCTGTTCGATCATACCCGCGATCTCCGGGAAGCGGATACGCCGCTGGAGAAATGCCTCGACCGCCACTTCATTGGCCGCATTGAGTACCGCCGGGGCGCTATTACCCGCCTCCGCAGCCTGACGCGCCAAGCGCAGGCAAGGGAAGCGCTGCTCGTCGGGAGCCTGGAAGTCCAGGCGAGCTACCGCGAACAGATCCAGTGGGGCAACCCCGGAGTCGATCCTTTGCGGCCAGGCCAGGGCGTTGGCGATGGGGGTGCGCATGTCCGGGTTGCCCAACTGGGCCAGCACCGAGCCATCGACATAATCCACCAGCGAGTGGATCACGCTCTGGGGATGCACCACCACTTCCACCTGGGCTGGCGCCGCATCGAACAGCCAGCAGGCTTCGATCAGCTCCAGGCCTTTATTCATCATGCTCGCCGAATCGACGGAAATCTTGCGCCCCATCGACCAGTTGGGATGCGCGCACGCCTGCTCTGGAGTGACGTGCTCAAGCTCGGCTGCCGACGTCTCGCGGAACGGCCCACCAGAGGCGGTCAGCAGGATGCGTCGCACCCCCACAGCACTCAAGCCCTGGGCATAATTGCCCGGCAGGCACTGGAAGATGGCGTTGTGCTCGCTGTCGATGGGCAGCAATACCGCGCCACTGCGCCGCACGGCGTCCATGAACAGCGCGCCGGACATCACCAGGGCTTCTTTATTGGCCAGCAAGACCTTCTTGCCCGCCTCGACCGCCGCCAGGGTTGGCCGCAGGCCGGCAGCGCCGACAATCGCCGCCATCACCGCATCCACGTCGCTCGCGGCGGCCACTTGGCACAGCCCTGCCTCGCCTTCCAATACTTCGGTGGCGCTACCCGCGGCACTTAGACCTGCACGCAAACGGCTAGCAGCCTCGGCACTCGGCACCACGGCGTAGACCGGGCGATGACGCAAGCACAGGGCCAGCAACTCATCCACCTGCGAGTAACCGCTCAGGGCGAACACCTGGTAACGCTCAGGATGACGGGCGATCACATCCAGCGTGCTAAGGCCAATCGAGCCGGTGGCACCCAGCACCGTAATGCGTTGCACTCGGCTCACATGACACCCCATTCAGCAGCCCAGAGCAGCACGGCGAACATCGGAATCGCGGCGGTCAGGCTGTCGATGCGATCGAGCACGCCGCCATGGCCAGGCAGCAGATTGCTGCTGTCCTTGATCCCTTCGCGGCGCTTGAACATGCTTTCGGTGAGGTCGCCGACCACCGAGGCCATGACTACCACCACGGCGCCCAGCAAGCCCAGCAGCAGCTGGCCGATGCTCCACTCGCGCACCAGGCCGACACCCAGCGCAATCAGCAGGCTGACGGTGAGGCCACCATAGACGCCCTCCCAGCTCTTGCCTGGACTGACCTGCGGGGCCAGCTTGCGCTTGCCAAAGGCACGACCGGAGAAATACGCGCCGATATCGGCGGCCCAGACCAGCACCATGACCGACAGGATCAGGCCGTTCCCCAGCGGCCAGTGCTTGAGCAACACCAGCCCCTGCCAAGCCGGCAGCAACACCAGCAGACCAATCAACAGACGGCAAGCGGCACTGCTCCACAGCTCGCTGCTACGCGGATACGTCAGTACCAGCCAGGTGGCCAACCCCCACCAGATCACCGAAGCGCCGAGCACCCAGGGCGCCAGGTCCGGCATCAGGTACAGCAGCATCAGCGCCCCGGCAACCACTGCGGCGTAGGCAATGCGCAGCGGCTGGGCCATCAGCCCAGCCAAGCGTGCCCATTCCCAGGCGCCAAGCGTTACTACGAAGCCGATGAAGAGGGCGAAATCCCCGCCATTGAGCAGGAAGAAGCCACCCAGCGCGATCGGCAGCAGGATCAGCGCGGTAATGATGCGTTGTTTAAGCATTAAGCACGAGCTCCAGCCTCGACCTGCTCGCTGGTCTTACCAAAGCGGCGCTGGCGCGAAGCGAAATCGGCCAGGGCGGTACGCATGGCCTCGTGTTTGAAGTCCGGCCAGAACAGGTCGGAGAAGTACAGCTCGGCATAGGCCAGCTGCCACAGCAGGAAATTGCTGATGCGGTGCTCGCCACCGGTACGGATACACAAGTCAGGCAACGGCAGATCACCCGTCGACAGGCAGGTCTGCAACAAGCCCGGGGTGATGTCGTCCGGGCGCAGATGACCGGCCTGGACCTCACGAGCCAACCGCTGGGCGGCCTGGGCGATGTCCCACTGACCACCGTAGTTGGCGGCGACCTGGAGAATGAAGCGATTACTCCCCGCAGTCGCAGCCTCGGCCTCACGCATGGCTGCTTGCAGTTCCGGATGGAAGCGCGAGCGATCACCAATGATGCGCAGGCTGATGTTGTTCTCGTTGAGGCGCCGAGCTTCGCGGCGCAAGGCCGTGAAGAACAGCTCCATCAACGCGCCGACTTCTTCCGCCGGACGCTGCCAGTTTTCACTGGAGAAGGCGAACAGGGTCAGCACCTCGACCCCAGCCTCGGCACAGACCTCAATCACCGCACGCACGGCATCGACGCCTGCTTTGTGACCGGCAACGCCGGGCAGCAGACGCTTCTTCGCCCAGCGATTGTTGCCGTCCATGATGATCGCAACGTGGCGCGGCACCGAGGACGGTGCCGCTTGCTTGGTCTTATCCATGAAGAAAACCCTGGCCTCAGACGGCCATCAGGTCCTTCTCCTTGGCCTTCACGGCAACTTCGATCTCGGCCACGAACTTGTCGGTCAGCTTCTGGATGTCATCAGCGGCGCGACGCTCTTCGTCTTCGCTGATTTCCTTTTCCTTGACCAGGTCCTTGAGCTGGCTCAGGGCGTCACGACGGATGTTACGCACAGCGATACGACCGTCTTCTGCCGCATCACGCGCCTGCTTGGTGAAGCCCTTACGGGTTTCTTCGGTCAGCGGCGGCATGTTGATCAGCAGCAGTTCGCCAAGGTTGGTCGGGTTCAGGTTCAGACCTGCACTGGCAATCGCCTTGTCGACCGCGCCGAGCATGTTGCGCTCGAAAGCGACGACCTGCAGGGTGCGCGAATCCTTGACGGTGATGTTGGCCACTTGCTTGATAGGGGTGTCGGCGCCGTAGTAAGGCACCATCACACCTTCCAGAATGCTCGGGTGGGCGACACCGGTGCGGATACGGCTGAACGCGTGCTGGAGCGACTCCAGCGACTTGGTCATGCGTTCCTGAGCATCTTTCTTGATTTCGTTGATCATGCTTGGCCTTCCTCGATCAAAGTACCTTCAGCGCCACCCACCACGATGTTCAGCAGGGCGCCAGGTTTGTTCATGTTGAATACCCGCAATGGCATCTTGTGGTCGCGGCACAGGCAGATTGCGGTCAGGTCCATCACACCAAGCTTGCGATCCAAGACCTCATCATAGGTGAGGTGATCGAACTTCTCGGCATGCGGATCCTTGAATGGATCGGCAGTGTACACACCGTCGACCTTGGTCGCCTTCAGCACCACGTCAGCATCGATTTCGATGGCACGCAGGCAGGCTGCGGAGTCGGTGGTGAAGAACGGGTTGCCGGTACCGGCGGAGAAAATTACCACATCCCCGGAGTTGAGGTGGCGAATAGCTTTGCGACGATCGTAATGATCGGTGACGCCAACCATGGAAATGGCCGACATGACCAGGGCCGGGATGTTCGAACGCTCGAGGGCGTCGCGCATGGCCAGGGCGTTCATCACGGTGGCAAGCATGCCCATGTGGTCGCCAGTAACGCGATCCATGCCGGCTGCGCTGAGTGCTGCACCGCGGAACAGGTTGCCGCCACCGATGACCAGGCCTACCTGGACACCGATACCGACCAACTGGCCCACTTCCAGGGCCATACGATCCAATACTTTCGGGTCGATCCCGAACTCTTCCGAGCCCATCAGGGCCTCGCCGCTAAGTTTGAGCAAAATGCGTTTATAGCGAGGTTGGCGACCACTCACCTGCTGAGCCATTGCGAGTCTCTCCTGCGGCGTCTTTAAGAAAATTCTGCGCGGGCTGGATACAGCCTGCTAACTGTAGCGTGGCGCTGCTTCAGCGCCAGCGGAGCCAGGTCGGATAAACCCGGCACCGGTTTGACAAAGAGGCTGCGCGCGTGAGCGGGCAGCCTCTTTGGGGCGACAGACGGAGTCTGTCTTACTGCTTGGCAGCAGCCAGCTGAGCGGCAACTTCTTCAGCGAAGTTGTCAACTGGCTTCTCGATGCCTTCGCCGACTTTGAAGTAGGTGAAGGAAACGATTTCAGCACCGGCTTTCTTGGCCAGTTCGCCGACCTTGATCTCCGGGTTCATGACGAAGGCTTGCTCTTTGAGCGAGGCTTCGGCTTTGAACTTGGTGATACGACCGTTGATCATGTTCTCAACGATGTTCTCAGGCTTGCCAGCGATTTTGTCGGCGTTCAGCTGCAGGAAGACAGCCTTCTCGCGCTCGATGGCCTCGTCGGAGATTTCCGACGAATCCAGGAACTCTGGGTTCGACGCGGCAACGTGCATGGCGATTTCTTTGGCCAGCTGGACGTCGCCGCCCTTCAGGACCACTGCCACACCGATCTTGTTACCGTGCAGGTAGGTACCGACCACGTCGCCTTCGACGCGCACCAGGCGACGAATGTTGACGTTCTCACCAACCTTGGCAACCAGGGCTTCGCGAGCAGCTTCGCGGGAAGCGATCAGCGGCGCAGCGTCGGTCAGTTTCTCGGCAAAGGCTTGCTCAACGCTTTCAGCGACGAAGTTCTTGAAGTCGTCTTGCAGAGCCAGGAAGTCGGTCTGCGAGTTCACTTCCAGCAGGACTGCGGACTTGTCGTCAGCCTTGATGGCGATGGCGCCTTCAGCGGCAACGTTGCCAGCCTTTTTAGCTGCCTTGATGGCACCCGAGGCGCGCATGTCGTCGATGGCTTTTTCGATGTCGCCGCCGGCCTTGGTCAGGGCCTTTTTGCAATCCATCATGCCTTCGCCGGTACGCTCACGCAGTTCTTTTACCAGCGCTGCAGTAATCTCTGCCATTTCAAAATCCTCTTGGAAAGTTTTTCAACCATTCCACCCGCTCGTCACGGGCGTTCAATTCTGTAAATCCACTGCCATCTCGCCTGCGAAACACATGATGCGGCGCTAATGCTGACAGGAGGATTTCAGGTGGCAAAAAGGGGGCCAAGCCCCCTTTTCGCGTGCTAAGTAGACGCCAGGCGTCAATTACTCAGCAGCTGGTGCCGCCGCTTCTTCAGCGTAGACTTCGGTGCCGCCAGCAACGTTGTTGCGGCCGCGGATGACAGCGTCAGCCATCGAAGTCATGTACAGCTCGATGGCGCGGATGGCGTCGTCGTTGCCTGGGATGATGTAATCAACACCTTCCGGGCTGCTGTTGGTATCGACAACGCCGATAACCGGGATGCCCAGCTTGTTAGCTTCGGTGATCGCGATGCGCTCGTGATCAACGTCGATAACGAACAGAGCGTCAGGCAGACCGCCCATATCCTTGATACCACCCAGGCTGCGGTCCAGCTTCTCCAGATCGCGCGAACGCATCAGAGCTTCTTTCTTGGTCAGCTTGGTGAAGGTACCATCTTCGGCCTGGGTTTCCAGGTCACGCAGACGCTTGATCGAAGCGCGGATGGTTTTGTAGTTGGTCAGCATGCCGCCCAACCAGCGGTGATCAACGTATGGCGAACCGCAACGAGCTGCTTGCTCGGCGACCAGTTTGCCGGCGGAACGCTTGGTGCCGACGAACAGGATCTTGTTCTTGCCCTGGGCCAGGCGCTCTACGAACGACAGAGCGTCGTTGAACATTGGCAGGGTTTTTTCCAGGTTGATGATGTGGATCTTGTTACGCGCGCCGAAAATGTATTTACCCATTTTCGGGTTCCAGTAACGGGTCTGGTGACCGAAGTGCACACCGGCCTTCAGCATATCGCGCATGTTGACTTGGGACATGATAGTTCCTTGATAAGTCGGGTTGGGCCTCCACGTATCCCAATGACCAACCCACGAGGCCGAAGCGTTCGGGGCACCCAGGTCATCGTGTCGACACGTGTGTGGGTTTAAGCTTGCCGGGACCTCCCGGAAAGCGGCGCATTTTATACCACAGACCGCGCACGAACGGAACCCGAATACTGTCTCGTCCGTCAGCGGCTTTTGCAGCCAGCGGCCAATCGCGCCAAAATGCCTCCAATAGACCGCAGCAACAGCGCCTTTATCCCGACAGATCGACGCCCTGCTCTGCTAGAATCCGGCCTTTCCCGTTTGTTCGCGCCCCATGGGGCGCCGTAGAGAGCCTGTAATGACCGTTACCATCAAGACCGCAGAAGACATCGAGAAGATGCGCATCGCCGGCCGCCTGGCCGCTGAAGTGCTGGAAATGATCGAAGAACACGTCAAGCCCGGTGTCACCACCGAAGAGCTCGACCGCCTGTGCCATGACTATATCGTCAACGTCCAACAGGCCATCCCGGCGCCGCTCAACTACAAGGGTTACCCCAAGTCGATCTGCACCTCGATCAACCACGTGGTCTGCCATGGCATCCCCAATGACAAGCCCTTGAAGAACGGCGACACGTTGAACATCGACGTCACCGTGATCAAGGACGGCTACCACGGCGACACCAGCCGCATGTTCCATGTCGGTACGGTACCGGTTTGGGCCGAGCGCCTGTCGCAAGTCACCCAGGAATGCATGTACAAGGCCATCGAGCTGGTCAAGCCAGGCTGCCGCCTGGGCGACATCGGCGAAGTGATCCAGAAACACGCCGAGAAGAACGGTTTCTCGGTGGTCCGCGAGTTCTGCGGCCACGGCATCGGCAAGGTGTTCCACGAAGAGCCGCAGATCCTGCACTACGGCCGCGCCGGTACCGGCATGGAGCTCAAGGAAGGCATGACCTTCACCATCGAGCCGATGATCAACCAGGGCAAGGCTGACACCAAGGTGCTGGGCGACGGCTGGACCGCCATCACCAAGGACCGCAAGCTCTCGGCGCAGTGGGAGCACACCCTGGTGGTGACGGCTACCGGTTACGAAATCTTCACCCTGCGCAAAGACGACACCATCCCCCGTACGTCGGCCTAATACCTTCAGGAAAGCGACTCGATGCCCCAGGTGGATCCCGAGCTGTTCGACCGCGGCCAGTTCCAGGCGGAACTGGCGCTCAAGGCAAGCCCCATCGCGGCCTTCAAGAAGGCCATCCGCCTGGCCCGCGAGGTGCTCGACAAGCGCTTTCGCGAAGGCCGCGACATCCGCCGGCTGATCGAGGACCGCGCCTGGTTCGTCGACAACATCCTGCAGCAGGCCTGGAACCAGTTCGAATGGCAGGACCCTAGCGGCATCGCCCTGATCGCCGTGGGCGGTTACGGACGCGGCGAACTGCACCCGTTCTCCGACATCGACCTGCTGATCCTGCTCGATGGCGCCGAACACGAGCAGTACCGCGAAGCCATCGAAGGTTTTCTGACCCTGCTCTGGGACATCGGCCTGGAAGTCGGCCAGAGCGTACGCAGCGTCGAGGAATGCGCCGAGCAGGCCCGCGCCGACCTGACGGTGATCACCAACCTGATGGAAAGCCGCACCATTGCCGGACCCGAGCCCTTGCGCCAACGCATGCTCGAGGTGACCAGCACCGCCACCATGTGGCCGAGCAAAGAGTTTTTCCTGGCCAAGCGCGCCGAGCTCAAGGCCCGCCACCACAAGTACAACGACACCGAGTACAACCTGGAGCCCAACGTCAAAGGCTCACCCGGCGGCCTGCGCGATATCCAGACCGTGCTCTGGGTCGCCCGTCGCCAGTACGGCACGCTCAACCTGCACGCCCTGGCTGGCGAAGGTTTCCTGCTGGAGAGCGAGAACGAACTGCTCGCCTCCTCCCAGGCCTTCCTCTGGCGGGTGCGCTACGCCCTGCACATGCTCGCCGGGCGCGCCGAAGACCGCCTGCTGTTCGACCACCAGCGCAGCATCGCCGCGTTGCTTGGCTTCAGCGATGACAACCCCAAGCGCGCCATCGAGCAGTTCATGCAGCAGTACTACCGGGTGGTGATGAGCATCAGCCAGCTGTGCGACCTGATCATCCAGCACTTCGAGGAAGTCATCCTCGCTGACGACGACAGTGGCACCACCCAACCGCTCAACGCTCGCTTTCGCCTGCACGATGGTTATATAGAAGCGGTCAGCCCCAACGTGTTCAAACGCACGCCGTTCGCCATGCTGGAGATCTTCGTGCTGATGGCCCAGCACCCGGAGATCAAGGGCGTGCGCGCCGACACCGTGCGCCTGTTGCGCGAGCATCGCCATCTGATCGATGACAACTTCCGCAACGATATCCGTAATACCAGCCTGTTCATCGAGCTGTTCAAGTGCGAGATCGGTATCCACCGCAACCTGCGCCGGATGAACCGCTACGGCATCCTCGGCCGCTACTTGCCGGAGTTCGGCCTGATCGTCGGGCAGATGCAGCATGACCTGTTCCACATCTATACGGTCGATGCGCACACCCTCAACCTGATCAAGCACCTGCGCAAGCTGCAGTACACCCCGGTGTCGGAGAAATTCCCGCTGGCCAGCAAGCTCATGGGCCGCCTGCCCAAACCCGAGCTGATCTACCTGGCCGGGCTCTACCATGACATCGGCAAGGGTCGCCAGGGCGATCATTCCGAACTCGGCGCGGTCGACGCCCAAGCCTTTGGCGAGCGCCACCAGCTGCCAACCTGGGATACCCGGCTGATCGTCTGGCTGGTACAGAACCACCTGGTAATGTCGACCACTGCCCAGCGCAAGGACCTGTCCGACCCGCAAGTGATCAACGACTTCGCCCTGCACGTGGGCGACGAGACGCGCCTGGACTACCTGTATGTGCTAACCGTGGCCGACATCAACGCCACCAACCCCAGCCTGTGGAACTCCTGGCGCGCCAGCCTGCTGCGCCAGCTCTATACCGAGACCAAGCGCGCGCTGCGCCGTGGCCTGGAAAACCCGCTGGACCGCGAAGAGCAGATCCGCCAGACGCAGAGCGCCGCGCTCGACATCCTGATCCGCGAAGGCACCGACCCGGACGACGTCGAGCAACTGTGGTCGCAACTGGGCGATGACTACTTTCTCAAGCACACCGCCGCCGACGTGGCCTGGCACAGCGATGCGATCCTGCAGCAGCCAGCCGATGGCGGCCCGTTGGTTCTGATCAAGGAGACCACCCAGCGTGAATTCGAGGGTGGCACGCAGATCTTCATCTATGCACCCGACCAGCACGACTTCTTCGCCGTGACCGTGGCGGCGATGTCCCAGCTCAACCTGAACATCCATGATGCGCGGATCATCACCTCGAGCAGCCAGTTCACCCTCGATACCTACATTGTCCTGGACAACGACGGCGGCTCGATCGGCGATAACCCGCAGCGGGTCAAGCAGATCCGCGAGGGCCTGACCGAGGCCCTGCGCAACCCCGAAGACTACCCGACCATCATCCAGCGCCGGGTGCCGCGCCAGCTCAAGCACTTCACCTTTGCGCCGCAGGTGACCATCCACAACGATGCCCAGCGTCCGGTGACCATCCTCGAGATCATCGCCCCTGATCGCCCAGGCCTGCTGGCGCGGATCGGGCGGATTTTCCTGGAGTTCGACCTGTCGCTGCAAAACGCCAAGATCGCCACCCTCGGCGAGCGCGTGGAAGACGTGTTCTTCATTACCGACGCCGACAACCAGCCGCTGTCCGATCCACAGCTGTGCAGCCGCCTGCAGGAAGCGATCATCCAGCAGTTGCAAAAAGGCCAGGCCAGCGATGCCAGCCCTACCCGCGTGACCTTCTAACGATTGACGAGACCTTGCGCCGATGAACCATGCCTTGACCCAGCTTCAGCCCTACCCGTTCGAGAAACTCCGCGCCCTGCTGGGCAGCGTGCAGCCGGCGGCGGACAAACGTGCCATCGCCCTGTCGATCGGCGAGCCGAAGCACGAATCGCCGGCGTTCGTCGCCAAGGCCCTGGCCGACAACCTCGACAAGCTGGCGGTGTACCCCAGCACCCTCGGCCTGCCGGCGCTGCGCCAGGCGATTGGCCAGTGGTGCGAACAGCGCTTCGGCGTGCCAGCCGGCTGGCTGGATGCCGACCGCCATATCCTGCCGGTCAACGGCACCCGGGAGGCGCTGTTCGCCTTCACCCAGGCAGTGGTCAACCGCGCCGATGACGGCCTGGTGATCAGCCCCAACCCGTTCTACCAGATCTACGAAGGCGCAGCCCTGCTTGCCGGTGCCACCCCGCACTACCTTCCGTGCCTGGAAGACAACGGCTTCAATCCGGATTTCGACGCAGTGCCGGCAGAGGTATGGCAGCGCTGCCAGATCCTGTTCCTGTGCTCCCCAGGCAACCCCACTGGCGCCCTGGTGCCGATGGACACCCTGAAAAAGCTGATTGCCCTGGCCGATGAGCACGACTTCGTGATTGCCGCCGACGAGTGCTACAGCGAGCTGTACTTCGACGAAGACGCGCCACCACCGGGCCTGCTGAGCGCCTGCGCCGAGCTTGGCCGTAGCGATTTCAAACGCTGCGTGGTGTTCCACAGCCTGTCCAAGCGCTCCAACCTGCCGGGCCTGCGCTCGGGCTTCGTCGCCGGTGACGCCGAGATCATCAAGCCATTCCTGCTGTACCGCACCTACCACGGCTGCGCCATGCCGGTGCAAACCCAGCTGGCCAGCGTCGCCGCCTGGCAGGATGAAGCCCACGTACGCGCCAACCGCGACCAATACCGGGCCAAGTACGACGCGGTGCTGGATATCCTCCAACCGGTAATGGACGTTCAGCGTCCGGACGGCAGCTTCTACCTGTGGGCCAAGGTGCCGGGCTGTGATGCCGAGTTCACCCGCGACCTGTTCCAAGCACAGCACGTGACCGTGGTGCCGGGTTCGTACCTGTCGCGAGAGGTGGATGGGGTCAACCCAGGTGCAGGCCGAGTGCGCATGGCGCTGGTTGCGCCGTTGGCTGAGTGCATCGAGGCGGCTGAGCGGATTCGGGACTTCCTGAGCAAGCACTGACTTCAGCAGCGAGCAAGGGGCCGCTTTGCGGCCCCCTTCGCCCTATTTGACCTGCCCCAGGTTCGCCTCACTCATATCCAGCTCACCCAGCACCTGGCGCACCACCTCATCGCCTACCAGATGCTGACGGTGCAGGTTGTACAATTCCAGACGCTGCGCCCGTAGTGCTTTCACCCGCAGGCGACGCTCCAGCAGGTCCATCTGCTCAGCCAGCGCGCGCGCTTCGGCAGTGTCGTTGTAGCTGTCCAGCTCATCCCGATACTCAGCCATCAAACGTGCCTTGAGCTCGGTGGCCAAAGTCGCCTGCGCGGCGTCCTGCGGCGCATTGGCGTCGATCACCTCTTCTGCTTCCAAGGCATGAATGGCCGCCTCGGCCGTGCGCCGCCAGGCTTCTTGTACTTCTTGCTGCAAACGCTCGTCCGGGCTTTTGGTCACACCGCGCAACAGGATCGGCAACGCAATACAGGCGCCGATCAACGACAGCAGGATTACCCCCGCCGCAATGAAGATGAGCAGGTCTCGCTCTGGAAACGCCTGGCCCGCCCCCATCAGCAGCGGTACCGACATCACGCCCGCCAGGGTCACCGCGCCGCGCACGCCACCGATCGTCAGCAACCAACACGACCGAGCGGTGGGCATCAGCACCAGCTCAGGCTTGCCACGCCAGCGGCGTATCACGCCAATCGCACGCCAGATGCTCTGCACCCAGATGAAACGCAACAGGATCAGCGCGGCGAAGATCGCCAGTACGTCGAGGCAGCGATAGGCCAGGGTCGGCCAGATGGTCGCCTCATGGCTGACCACAGCCTTGATGATGTCCGGCAACTGCAGGCCCAGCAGCAAGAAGATCAGCCCATTGAAGGCGAACTCCAGCAGCGACCAGACGCTACGGTTGAGCAGACGTGTGCTGGTCTGGCGTGGCAGCAGATCGAGCCAGCTTTGCATCATCCCCGCCGCCACCGCCGAAAGAATGCCCGACACGCCCAGGCGCTCGGCCAGTACATAGGCAGCGAACGGCAGCAAAAGCATGAACACCACGTGGGTGGCAGGGTCATCCCAGCCACGGGCGATCATCCAGGCACGCAGGCGACCGATCAGCCAGCTCAGCGCAACCCCCACCGCGAGGCCTCCCAGCGCCACCAGCACGAATGTGAAACTGGCCTCGGCCAACGAGAAGGCACCGGTAATCGCCGCCACCAGGGCGAACTTGAAGGTCACCAGGCCCGTGGCATCGTTCATCAGCGCCTCGCCCTGAAGCATGTGCATCAACGGCGTAGGCAAACGGTCCTGAGTAATCGCCGAGACTGCCACGGCATCGGTAGGCGACAGCACGGCGGCCAAGGCGAAGGCCACCGGCAGCGGGATGCTCGGCAACAACCAGTGAATGAAGTAGCCAGCACCGACCACGGTGAACAGCACCAAGCCCACCGCTAGCGCAACCACCGGGCCACGTATACGCCACAGCTCACGCTTGGGGATGCGCCAGCCATCGGCGAACAGCAGCGGCGGCAAGAACAGGAACAAGAACAACTCCGGCTCCAGCGCCACATGCAGGCCCAGGCTCGGCCAGGCCAGCAGTGCCCCGGCCGCGATCTGCACCAGCGGCAGAGGCAGCGGGATCATCCGCCCCACCAGCTTTGACACGCTTACCAGCGTCAGCAGGATAAGAACTGTATAGGCTGACTGCATCAGCAAGCTTCCTGTGTAATTCGAAAAACCCTGGCGGGGCAAAACATCGCCATTGAAACAATATGTTAGCGGCGTGCAGTAATAATGCACCGCTGCACCATAGTCGCAGGCGAGCGGAGAATATGTAACACAATGCTACCCGACATCAGGTGACACGCTTCGCCCCTGCGCGCTCGGCAGCCAGCCGTGGCGCCAGGCTCGTCGATGTCGCATAATCGCCCTCACCTTTTCTTCACGGAGTATCGGGACGCCTACCCCAAGGCGCCCCAGGCATTCAATGGCTTACACTCTCTACGGCATCAAAGCCTGCGACACCATGAAAAAAGCCCGTACCTGGCTCGAAGAAAAAGCCATCGGCTATCAATTTCACGACTACAAGACTCAAGGCATCGACCGCGACAGCCTGAATCGCTGGTGCGACGAGCACGGCTGGGAAGTCATCCTCAACCGTGCCGGTACCACCTTCCGCAAGCTCGACGATGCCAGCAAAGCCAACCTCGACCAGGCCAAGGCCGTCGAATTGATGCTGGCCCAGCCGTCGATGATCAAGCGCCCGGTGCTTGACCTCGGCGAGCGTACCCTGGTCGGTTTCAAGCCTGACCTGTACGCCGCAGCGCTGGCCTGAGTCCGCTCCGCTTCCACCCTATTTCGCAAGAGGTAATCGCATGTCCACTACTCTGTTCAGCCTGGCCTTCGGTGTCGGCACCCAGAACCGCCAGGGCACCTGGCTGGAAGTCTTCTACGCGCAACCACTGATCAACCCGAGTGCCGAGCTGGTCGCTGCGGTCGCGCCGATCCTCGGCTATGAAGGCGGCAACCAAGCCATCGCCTTCAGCAACGCCCAGGCCGGCCAGCTGGCCGATGCCCTCAAGGCCGTCGATGCCACCCAATACGCCCTGCTGACCCGCCTGGCTGAAAGCCACAAGCCGCTGGTCGCGACCCTGCTGGCCGAAGACAGCGCGCTGACTTCGACCCCAGAGGCCTATCTCAAGCTGCACCTGCTCTCGCACCGCCTGGTCAAGCCGCACGGCCTGAGCCTGGCTGGCGTGTTCCCGCTGCTGCCAAACGTTGCCTGGACCAACCAGGGCGCCGTCGACCTGGCCGAGCTTGCCGAACTGCAACTCGAAGCGCGCCTGAAGGGCGAGCTGCTGGAAGTGTTCTCGGTCGACAAGTTCCCGAAAATGACCGACTACGTGGTCCCGGCCGGCGTACGTATCGCCGATACCGCCCGTGTGCGCCTGGGCGCCTACATCGGCGAAGGCACCACCATCATGCACGAAGGCTTCGTCAACTTTAACGCCGGCACCGAAGGCCCAGGCATGATCGAAGGCCGCGTGTCCGCTGGCGTATTCGTCGGCAAGGGCTCGGACCTGGGCGGCGGTTGCTCGACCATGGGCACCCTCTCCGGTGGTGGCAACATCGTGATCAAGGTCGGCGAAGGCTGCCTGATCGGCGCCAACGCCGGTATCGGCATCCCGCTGGGCGATCGCAACACCGTTGAAGCTGGCCTGTACATCACTGCTGGCACCAAGGTGAACCTGCTCGACGAGAACAACCAACTGGTCAAAGTGGTCAAGGCCCGCGACCTGGCCGGCCAGACCGACCTGCTGTTCCGCCGCAACTCGCTGAACGGCGCAGTGGAGTGCAAGACCCACAAGTCGGCCATCGAGCTGAACGAGGCGCTGCACGCGCACAACTGAGAACCTCGCGGGGTTTGAAGTGATAAGATCGGGTCTGGCGTTAGCGCCAGGCCCGTTTTTATTTCCAGGTCCCTCGATCATGTTTCAGCCCTCCCCGTGGCGTGCCGACTTTCCCGCCATCGCCGCTCTAGAACGCCAGCACCAGACCTATCTGGACAGCGCCGCCACCACGCAAAAGCCCCAGGCCCTGCTCGATGCCCTGAGCCATTACTACGGCCATGGCGCGGCCAACGTTCATCGTGCCCAGCACCTGCCCGGCGCGCTGGCCACCCAAGCCTTCGAGACCAGCCGCGACAAGGTCGCCGCCTGGCTCAATGCCGCCGATTCGCGGCAGATCATCTTCACCCATGGCGCCACTTCAGCGCTGAACTTGCTGGCCTATGGCCTGGAACATGGCTTCAACGAGGGCGACGAGATCGCCATCAGCGCCCTGGAGCACCACGCCAACCTGCTGCCGTGGCAGCAACTGGCGCGCCGGCGCAACTTGCGCCTGGTCATCCTGCCGCTGGATGAGCAGGGCCACATCGACCTCAATCAAGCGCTGCAACTGATCGGCCCGCGCACCCGCCTGCTGGCAGTCAGCCAACTGTCCAACGTACTGGGCACCTGGCAAGCACTGCCCGCCCTGCTCGCCCACGCCCGCGCACAAGGCGCATTGACCGTGGTCGACGGCGCGCAGGGCGTGGTGCATGGCCGCCACGATGTGCAGCAACTCGAATGCGACTTCTACGTGTTCTCCAGCCATAAACTGTACGGACCTGAAGGCGTAGGCGTCCTTTATGGGCGCCCGCAGGCCTTGGAACAGCTGCTTCATTGGCAGTTTGGCGGAGAGATGGTGCAACTGGCCGACTATCACGGCGCCAGTTTTCGCCCGGCGCCGCTGGGCTTCGAGGCGGGAACGCCGCCCATTGCCGGGGTCATTGGCCTGGGTGCGACCCTCGACTACCTGGCCAGCCTCGACCCACACGCCGTACAGGCCCATGAAACCAGCCTGCATCAGCACCTGCTACGTGGCCTGGCCGATCGTGATGGCGTGCGTATCCTCGGCATGCCGCAAAGCGCCCTGGTGAGCTTTGTCGTCGACGGTGTGCACAACGCCGATATCGCTCACCTGCTGACCGAGCAGGGCATTGCCGTACGCGCCGGGCATCATTGCGCGATGCCGCTGCTCAAGGGGTTGGGGCTGGAAGGGGCAATTCGGGTATCGCTAGGCGTGTACAACGACAGTGACGACTTGCAGCGCTTCTTCGACGCGCTGGATCAGGGCCTGGAGTTGTTGCGATGAGCCTGTCGAGCGAGGCCAGCCAAGCGCTGCAGGCATTCCAGCAGGCTCGGGGGTGGGAACAACGAGCGCGCCTGCTGATGCAGTGGGGCGACCGACTGGCGCCGCTGGACGAGCGCGAAAAGATCGAGGACAACCGTGTCCATGGCTGTGAGAGCCTGGTGTGGCTGGTCGCCAACCAGCAAGGCGGACAATGGCAGTTCAAGGCCGCTAGCGATGCACGCTTGCTGAGGGGGCTGCTGGCCTTGCTGCTGGTCCGGGTACAGGGGCTCGATAACGCCGAGCTGGCGCAGCTTGAGCTGGGGGCCTGGTTCACCGAGCTTGGCCTTGAGCGCCAACTGTCGCCCTCGCGCAGCAATGGCCTGCATGCGGTACTGCAACGCATGGCTCAGTTGGCATCCGCCGCCTGAAGGTGTCTGGGCAACCGCCGACAAGGGCTGCAAGGCAGCCCCAGTGGCGGAATCTGCAAACGCTGCGCTAAGCCTTCAAGGCCTTCTTCGGATAGATGTCATAGCGACTCGATTTGCCCTCAAGGCTATGACTGGGCTTGGGCCCGTCGATAATCGGCGCCTTACGCGGCCGCTTGACCACGACCCGGTGCGAAGCCAACGCCAAGGCTGCCTCGAGCAACGCCGGCGCATCCAGGTCGTCACCGACCAAAGGCCGGAACACGCGCATTTCCTTCTTCACCAAGGCACTCTTGTCGCGGTGCGGGAACATCGGATCCAGGTAGATCACCTGTGGCGCCTCGCCCTGCCAGGTGCGCATGCGCTCGATGGCGTTGCCCACCAACAAGCGCATCCGCTCAACGATTGGCCCTACCTCGACATCTCCACGGCCGCGCGCCAGGCCATCTTCGAGTAACGCGGCAATCAGCGGCTGGCGCTCGATCAAGGTCATCTGGCAGCCAAGGCTGGCTAGCACGAAAGCATCTTTACCCAGCCCGGCAGTTGCATCCAGCACCTGCGGCCGCACGCCCTGAGCGATACCGACCGCCTTGGCGATCATCTGCCCATTGCCACCCCCGAACAAGCGCCGGTGCGCCGCCTGGCCCTCGACGAAGTCGACGCGCACCGGACCCGGTGCCTGCGGCCCCAGCTGCTGGATCTGCAAGCCGTCCACACCTACCTGCACGGCAAACTCCGCCGCCTCGTCAGCCAATGGCAACCCCAGCCGCTCAGCCCATACCGCCGCCTGCGCCTGGTACTCGGGCGCCAGCGCCTCGACCCTGATGCCTGTACCCTGCTCTTGCTCTACCATCCGATCCCGCATCCAAAATAATTAATGAAACGCCGGCCACGGCCGATACACGCAGTATCCGCTATTCTGCCAGAGCACAACACGCGCGACTGCCATGTCAGATACCCTTCCCATCGGCTTGACCTACCTGTCGCCTGTCGGCAACTACGGTCGACTGAATACCCAAGCCCTCGGCGGCGTCAGCCACCTGTGGCAGGATTTCTTCGCCCAGGCGTTGGCCGACCAGCAAGGGCAAGAGACCGACGCCGTCAGTCAAGCGCTGGTGCAGTACGACAACGAAAGCGGAGAACCGATCGGGGGCGCCCGTGCCCTGGCGTTGATCGATGCCCAACGTGCTTGCAGCGTGCAAGACACCGAGGTCAAGCCACCCGAGCCGCTGTTCCTGCCCAAGGCCGAACTTGAAGCCAACCTGCTCGAGCCTGCCCCGGAACCGTTCAGCGCCGCCGAGTTGATCGAGCAACAACGCGATCTCGATCTGAGCAACAGCTGGCTGCGTCCGGTGGTCATGAGCCAGGGCCATGCGCAAGCTGAACCTGGCGCTGCGCCTTCGCCGCGCCCGCTGCACCTGCCGATCGCCGAATTTGAAATGGACCTGCTGGACCCGGCGCCAGAACCGTTCGATGAGCCGACCCTGGCCCAGCAGCAGAATGAGCTGGAGTTCGACATTCACTGGGCACGCCCTGTCGTGCTGAACAACGTGCGCGTCCACGCTTGAGCTCAGCGGCAGATCTGCCAGAGCCCCATGTCGAGATGAAAGTGGTTGTGGTGCGCCGCGTTGTAGTCAGGCCCTAATACCGTACTGAAACTCTCGCAGGCCGCTTGCCGCACCTGCCTGAGAAACTCCGCCTTCTGCCCCCCAGCCTGCCAGTGCTGCGCCAACACGATGCGCTGGCCATCCTTGAGCCGAAAGGCGCTGATATCCAAGGCATTGGCCGTGGCATGCTGGCTCAGCCGACCTTGCTTGCGGTTGTAGACGTTGCGACAGGCGAAGCTGCCAAGGTGCTCAACCTGCACCACCGGCTGGCCAAACACCCGCTGCGCTGCCGGTTGCAAGCCATGCGCCTCGAACAGGGCATAGGCCACCGCCAGCGGGCAGGTGGCGAGAAAACTACTGCTCAAGCGCGCCTGACCGGCCTCCACCCGCCACACGTTCTGCAGCGGACATTGCGCCGTCGCTGCGCTGTCGGCCTGGGCTCGGTAGCGCAAGACCGAGGTTTGCAGCGCCTGCTGGCATAAGGCGGGGTCTGTGCGCAGACGCGACAGTTTATAAGGCGTGAGCAGGTTCGGCGGCTGGCGCACATCCAGCGCCGCCCACGGATTCCATTGCGCGGGTGGACGCCAGCCCAGGTACCAGGCCTGGCCCGCTGCGAGCAGCAGCACCAACAGCAGCCAGCCAAGCCAGCGCATCAGGGCTCAGCGTCGGAACAGATCGTTGAGCTGGGCGAACGGCAGCGCCTGCTCGGCGTAGCTGAAGGTGCCCTGATCGCGAATCTCCAGCGCCGCCCGCTGCAACGCGCCGAGTGCCGCCCGGGCCAGCGATGAGCCGACGCTGATACGTCGCACCCCCAAGTCTTGCAGTTGGTTGACGCTCAGCGGCACACCCGCCAAACCCATCAATACATTCACAGGTTTCGGAGCCAGCGCCTGGACCACCGCACGCACCTCATCGACACTGCGCAGCCCTGGGGCATACAGCACATCAGCGCCGGCTTCGGCATACGCCTGCAGGCGCAGGATGGTGTCATCCAGGTCCATGCGCCCATGCAGCAGGTTCTCGGCGCGGGCACACAGGGTGAACGCAAATGGCAGGCTGCGCGCCGCCTGTACCGCTGCGCGCACGCGCTCCACGGCCAGGCCGAGGTCATAAATGGGCGCTTCGCGGCGACCGCTGGCGTCCTCGATCGAACCGCCGACCAAGCCCACTTCAGCGGCGCGCAGAATGGTCTGGGCGCAATCTTCCGGCAGGTCGCCGAAACCATTTTCCAAATCCGCAGCCACCGGCAATGGTGTGGCATCGACAATCGAGCGGGCATTGGCCAGGGTTTCGTCCAGGCTCAGCTCAGCCTCGGCATCCGGCCGCCCCAGGCTGAAGGCCAACCCCGCACTGGTCGTGGCCAGCGCCTCGAAGCCCAGGCTGGCCAGCAGCCGGGCGGAGCCAGCATCCCAGGGGTTGGCAATGACAAAGGCGCCATCACGCTCATGCAGCGCCTTGAAGGCCTCCGCTCGCAGGGTTTGCACATCCATGGTTACAGCTCCGGAAGGTTGAGAAGTGG
Source organism: Pseudomonas sp. xss_2 (assembly GCF_043104195.1). NCBI lineage: Bacteria > Pseudomonadati > Pseudomonadota > Gammaproteobacteria > Pseudomonadales > Pseudomonadaceae > Pseudomonas > Pseudomonas sp. xss_2. Next base: position 38,089 of record NZ_JBICKL010000063.1, on the reverse strand, counting down.
TCAGAGTAACCCTAGTTGTTCGACCTCAGGGGCACGTGGCAATTCAGCTAAAGGCGCAAGCCCCGGCAAGCGCTTGCTCAGCCGTTGATGAAAACGCTGGGCCAAGGCCGCTGCCAGGCGGTTATCCGAGGTATGCAGGAAAATGTACGGGCTACGCCCCTGTTCGATCCACTCAGCGACCTTGCCCACCCACGGCGTGAGGAAGTGCTCGTTCGCCTCAAGCTGCGGATGGCCAATGAACCGCACCTGTGGGTGCTGACTGAAGGCCGCAGGCCGCGCTGGCACGTTGGGTTTCTTCGACTGGGCATGCAGCACTGCCGGCTCGCGCGAGGTGCAGCTGAACAGGGCCCGCGGATCCAGGCAGATGCGCTCCACCCCACGCCCATGCAACAGGCGGTTCAGCGCCCGCTCCTCATCGCCACGGGCAAAGAACCGCAGATTACGCACCTCGACCGCCACTGGTACGCCAATGTGGTCAAGAAAGTGCGCAAGCTCAGCCAGGCGAGCAGCGCCGAACACCGCTGGCAGTTGCAGCCAATAGGGCGAAACCCGTGGGCCAAGAGGTGCTAGCAGGCGAGTGAAGTCGATCGCCGATTGCAGTTGCTCACGCAGGTCACCGGCATGGCTGACATCCCGCGGAAATTTGGCGGTAAAGCGAAAGTGCGCAGGCATGACCTGAGCCCAGCGCTCTACCGTGGAAGGCGCGGGACGGGCATAAAAGGTGGTATTGCCTTCGACCGCGTTGAATACCTGGCTATACAGGCCTAGAAATTCAGTGGCGCGGGCGTCAGCGGGATACAGGTAATCGCGCCAGGCGTTTTCGCTCCAGGACGGACAACCGAGAAAGTAAGGCAGAGGCGATGGATTCATCCATCAAATGTACAGATCCAGCCCCAGCACTTCCATATCCCAATCGGTGAAGCCGGCAGTGGCCAAGTAGCTGGCCAGAGCGGTCGCGGTGCGTCGATCGCGCGCGCGCGGGAAGATCAGATCCTGCTGGCGAGCTGGCAGACCCGCGCCGCCCCTGCGCGTCCTGGCCTCTTGCGGGACTTCGCTGTCTTCGATCAGCTCGGCATCTTCGACAGACTCATCACGCACCTGCGCCTTGCGCGGTGCGCGCTTGATCGGGTAGGACTGGGAAGAGAAGCCGTCGATACGCATGGAATGAACACTCAGGATCAATGATGGCAATTTAGCAGCACCAGAGATCCATCGCTAATGCCATTGTGATAACTGGACCACAGTTCCCACGAAAGGTTTAGCGCGAATGTAAATAGCCGACGAACTGCGGTTAACGAGGCGCCTTGGGCGTGGCCACGTTATCGCGCAGATAGACTGGCTGAGCCTGGTCGGCGGCAATCGCCTCACCGCGTGCCCAAGCGTATCCGGCCAAGCTGAGGATATCCAAGGCGGTGGGCAGCAGGCTGGCATCACTGTCGCTCACCTGCGCAGCCAGACGCGGCGCGTAACCCCAGCCAGTCCCCGCACCGAACCAATCACCGCCTGCCTCTGGCAAGGCCACACGCTCTGGCGGCAAGACGGCTTCGCGACCGAGCAGGCGCATCTCACCTTCGTTGGCCTGGTAGCAGCCCCAGTAGATCTCATCCATCCGCGCATCGATGGCCGCCGCAACGTGCCGCGTGCCACGCTCGCGCAAGGCCCGTTGCGCCAAGGCGGCCAGGTTCGATACCGGCAGCACCGGGCGCTCCAAGGCGAAGGCCAGGCCCTGCACCACACCAATGGCGATGCGCACCCCGGTGAACGCACCTGGGCCACGACCAAAGGCGATGGCATCCAGATCGCTCAGCGCTACGCCCGATTCAGCCAGGATCTGCTTGATCATCGGCAACAGCTTCTGCGCGTGTTGGCGGGGGATCACCTCATGGTGGCTGGTCACCTTGCCGTCATGCAGCAGCGCAACGGAACAGGCTTCGGTGGCGGTATCCAGGGCCAGCAGGGTGGTCATCGAACGGGTTTCCAGGGGCAAAGAGAAAAGAGCGCCAGTATAAACGACAACGGCCCGCAAGCGGGCCGTTGTCATGCATAGGCGTGGATCAGCTCAAGGCCGCCAGGACCTTGGCGGTGATCGCCTCAACCGAGCCGACACCTTCGATGTGGCTGTACTTCGGCTTGCCAGCGTTGGCGGCCGAGAGCTTCTGGTAGAAGTCCACCAGCGGCTTGGTCTGGCTGTGGTAGACCGACAGGCGATGGCGCACGGTTTCTTCCTTGTCGTCATCACGCTGGATCAGCTCTTCGCCAGTGACATCGTCCTTGCCTTCCACTTTCGGCGGGTTGTACTGAATGTGGTAGGTGCGGCCCGAGGCCAGGTGCACGCGGCGACCGGCCATACGGCCAACGATTTCTTCGTCGTCCACGGCAATCTCGACCACAGCGTCGATATCGACACCGGCGGCAACCATGGCTTCAGCCTGAGGGATGGTCCGTGGGAAGCCGTCGAACAGGCAGCCCTTGGCGCAATCAGGCTGGGCGATACGCTCCTTGACCAGACTGATGATCAGGTCGTCGGAGACCAACTGACCGGCGTCCATGACTTTTTTCAGTTCCAGACCCAGTGGGGTGCCGGCCTTGACGGCAGCACGCAGCATGTCACCGGTGGAAATCTGTGGAATGCCGAACTTCTCGGTGATGAACTTTGCCTGAGTACCTTTACCGGCCCCGGGAGCTCCCAGCAGAATTACGCGCATCTTGTGCTCCTCATATTTTTTTATGCAAATCAATGGATTCGGCGTCAGGGCCAATTCCGGAAAATCGGGTATCGACCAGAAAATCGGTCAAAAGGCTGCTCAAGATACACAGCACCCGGCGACCAGACAAGCGTCCCAAAGTTGCAGCAAAGCGCCACTTGCGACCTGCCGCCGCAGGGGTTGCGCCCAGCGCAACCTCCCTCCTCGCCCCAGGCCTGACCCGGCACTGGGCCAGACCCGCGGCTGGCCAGGCGCCGCTTAACCGGTGTTGCGCAGGCCGGCGGCAATCCCCGCCACAGTGACCAGCAAGGCCTGCTCTAACGGGCTGTCCAGAGCGGCTTGGCGGCTGCGCGAGCGCGCCAGCAGCTCGGCCTGGAGCCGATGCAGCGGGTCCAGGTAGGTGTTGCGCAGGCTGATGAATTCCAGCGTCTCAGGGCTGTGCGCCAGTAGCACCTGCTGCCCGGTCAGGCTCAGCACCACCTGGCAGGACTGCGACAATAGGTCGCGCAGCTGCGCACCCAACGGGAGCAAGTCGGGTTGCACTAGACGTTGGTCGTAGGCCTCGGCGATTTGTGCATCGGCCTTGGCCAGGACCATTTCCAGCATGTCGATCCGGGTGCGGAAGAACGGCCACTGCTCACGCATCTGCGCCAACAGTTCGCTCTGGCCACGGGCCAAGGCATTGCTCAGCGCGGTTTCCCAGCCTAGCCAGGCTGGCAGCATCAGCCGGGTTTGCGTCCAGCCGAAGATCCACGGAATGGCCCGCAGGCTTTCAATGCCACCCGCGCGGCGTTTGGCCGGGCGACTGCCCAATGGCAGGCGGCCCAGCTCCTGTTCAGGGGTCGACTGGCGGAAGTACTCGACGAAGTCGGGGTTCTCCCGCACCACATCGCGGTAGGCCTTGACCCCATCGGCGGCAAGCTGGTCCATCACCTCGCGCCAGGCAGGTTCCGGCGGCGGCGGCGGTAACAGGGTCGCCTCGAGCACGGCCGCTAGATAAAGGTTGAGGTTTTGTTCGGCGATGCCCGGCAGGCCGAACTTGAAGCGAATCATCTCACCCTGTTCGGTCGTACGGAAACGGCCCGCCACCGAGCCCGGGGGTTGCGACAAGATGGCCGCGTGCGCCGGGCCGCCTCCACGGCCAACGGTGCCACCGCGGCCATGGAACAACAGCAGCTCGACCTGGTGCTCGCGACAGATGCGCACCAGGTTCTCCTGAGCGCGGTACTGGGCCCAGGCCGCCGCCGTGGTGCCAGCGTCCTTGGCCGAATCGGAGTAACCGATCATCACCTCCTGCGGCCCACGCAGCCCGGCGCGGTAACCCGGCAAACCGAGCAGGCGCTGCATCACCGGCCCCGCGTTATCGAGGTCGGCCAGGGTCTCGAACAACGGCACCACACGCATCGGCCGGGTCAGGCCGGCTTCTTTGAGCAGCAACTGCACCGCCAGTACATCAGACGCCGCGCCCGCCATGGAGATGACGTAAGAGCCGAGTGAGGCGGCAGGCGCCGCGGCGATTTCCCGGCAGGTGTTGAGCACCTCGGCAGTGTCTGCCTGGGGCTTGAAGTGAGCAGGCAACAACGGCCGACGGTTGTTCAGCTCGGCCTGGAGAAACTCGATACGCTGCTCTTCGTTCCAGTCGGCGTAGCGGCCAAGACCTAGGTAGTCGGTGATTTCCGACAGGGCATCACGATGACGGGCAGCATCCTGGCGCACATCCAGGCGCACCAGGAACAGGCCAAACGTCACTGCCCGACGCAGGCAGTCAAGCAGCGGGCCATCGGCGATCACGCCCATGCCGCACTCATGCAGCGAGTGGTAGCACAGCTGCAGTGGCTCGATCAGCTCACGTGTATCGACCAGCACCTCGGCACTGGCCGGCTGGCTGCTGGTCAGTGATGCATGCGCCCAGGCGCGCGTTGCACGCAGGCGATCTCGCAGTTGCTTGAGCAGGCTGCGATAGGGCTCGGCGCTGTCACCGACCCGCTCGCGCAGAGGGTCGCTGGCTTGCTGCATCGACAACTCTGCGGCCAGGTAATCGATATCGCGCAGGAACAAATCGGCGGCCATCCAGCGCGCCAGCAACAACACTTCGCGGGTCACGCTGGCGGTGACATTGGGGTTGCCGTCGCGATCGCCGCCCATCCACGAGGCAAAACGAATCGGCGCCGCCTCCAGCGGCAGGCGCAGGCCGGTGGCCTCGAACAGCGCCTTGTCGACCTTGCGCAAGTGGCTGGGGATCGCCTGCCACAGCGAGTGCTCGATCACCGCAAAACCCCACTTGGCCTCTTCCACTGGGGTGGGTCGAGTGCGGCGGATCTCTTCGGTGTGCCAGGCTTCGGCGATCAACCGGCGCAGGCGCTCGCGAATCTGCTGGCGCTCGGCAGGGGTCAAGTCGCGGTGATCTAGCGCAGCCAACTGAGCGGCGATGGCATCGTATTTCTGGATCAGGGTCCGCCGGGCAACTTCGGTGGGATGAGCGGTGAGCACCAACTGGATGTCCAGCTTGGCCAGCTGGCGGGCCAGGGCGTCATGGCTGTGTCCCGCTTGCTTGAGGCGCGCCAGCAACTCGGGCAGTACCCGCGCCTCGAAAGGCTCTGGCTGGCCGGCTTCGCGGCGGTGAATCAGCTGATACTGCTCAGCGATGTTGGCCAGGTTGAGGAACTGGTTGAAGGCGCGCGCCACCGGCAGCAGCTCTTCGTCGGCCAAATCATTCAGGGTCGAGCTCAGCTGCTCGGCGCCGCCACGCCGATCAGCCTTGGCGCTGTGGCGAATGTCCTCGATCTTCTGCACAAACGCATCGCCGTGCTGCTGGCGAATGGTTTCGCCGAGCAACTCCCCCAACAGATGGACATCTTCACGCAAGCGAACATCGATATCGGTCATCAGGCCCTCTCTGTGGCGCGGTTGCTCCGCGCTCCGCTCAGGAAACTGCACGTAGCCAAGAGTGCCCATAGCGACCCGCTCAAGGCAAGCCTGCGGCGGGGTTAGCAACTAAAGTGAATGCAGGGCAGTCCACTAACTGCCCCTTTTGAGGCTTCACCATCGTAGGGGGCTGCTGCGCAGCCCATCGCCGGCAAGCCAGCTCCTACACAAACAGCGCAGACCTTGTAGGAGTTGGCTCGCCGGCGATGAGCCGCAGCGGCCCTGAAAACGACGTCCATACGAGGTCACCATGAAAATCCGCGAACTCGCCCAGCACTGGGAACAGAACGCCGCCGGCAGCTTGAGCCCCACCAGCCATGTGTTGCATCTGGACCTTGAGTCCGAAGCACGACTGGCCGCGCTGATCGACATGTACCCCAAACGCACCGCCGAAGAACTGCTCGGCGAACTGGTCGCCTGCGCCCTTGAAGAGCTGGAGGCCAGCTTCCCCTATGTCCAGGGCCGGCAGGTGATTGCCACCGATGAAGAGGGCGATCCGCTGTACGAGGAAAGCGAGCACGCAATAGGAAAAATACGAAAACCGGCCTAGGCCAAGTACTCCTTGGGTTTGCGGGGCCCAACCCGAATCATAAGCCGCTATGCCGATCTGATTTTGGAATCACTGCATATATAAAGAGGTGAACCATGGAAACCTTCAAAAAAATGCTCAGCCTGTGGGAAAGCAAATCGCAGGAAGCCGCTGACCGAGTGGAGTACACCCTGAGCCTCAGAAAGCATGATCTGGTAAAAATTAAGGCTTTCGCAGAGGCATATGGACTTGATGAAGCCACTATCACTGAGGGTCTTTTGCAGTCTGCTATAAAGGAAGCAGAGCGAGCTATTCCCTATGTGAAGGGATCACAGGTCATAAGGATCGAAGAGGGTGAAGAGGTGTATGCAGATGTTGGTAAGACACCTGCGTTTGTTGCTGCTGAAAAAGTGTTATCAAAAAAGTAGGTGAGGGGTTTCCGCGAAAAATCCACCTCTCAAGAAACCACTTTTTCTGGCCGCATGAGAGGTCAGTAGTCGCTTACGGCTTATGCCTTAGCATGACTCACTTTACAAGACTCTCAAGCCATCCAAACCAAACAGCGGCCAGCCGATAACAACCATTAAATACGAGACAAATAAAACTAACTTGAACACACAAGCAAACAATCACTAAAAGACTTCGCTACAGACACCGTGAAAAGCTAGCAATCATACCACCCTAAATATACGACTCATCACCAAATCCGTAGTAGCAGTAATCGATTGAAGTATCGGACCTGTACTAGCATGCAAACAAGTTACACCTTGGTAATTCATCGCCGCAAGTATTGCCGCTAGGGCATGGGGCTTAGGGCCAAACGGCACAAGCACTGTAGTAGCAGAATTCTTATAAGGAAAGAAAACCTCCCGCATACTGTCGTAAGTTTGCTTAACACTAGCCAACGGCGAATAGATCACGCTTTTGACAGACTGATCAATAAAATCTGAATTTATTGAAGAGGTTCGTTTAGCATACTCCTCCAAAGCCCCCGGACGAGCGACCAACGCGAACGTCACATCTGGCTCAATCATTTGATGGATGCATACAGGAGCTCCTGAATCAAACCCAAGTCCAAATATTGCCACTGTTTTCTTATTATAAGTAGCTACGGCTTCACACCCCGGAAGCACTATTGGTTCTCTAAGCTGCCTAGGTCTATCACTGTAAACATGTTCGCCCACAGAATAAATAAAGTCAAAAACCAGCTCTATCTCCGCACTGTAATTTTTAAAGAAATTCAGAATCTCCGCCGTCCACAACTTCGGCATTGAAGAATAGTCAACCAAGATAGTTGCGGACTCTTTCCCGACAGACATCAGCTGTTCAATTGACTGCCTGAGATTTTCGACGACCACGTGAGCTTGACCATAGGAAACTTCAATCAGTCTCCCCGACACCTTTTGAAAGAAATTTTCATTCCTCTCTCGGACACCTCTAACATCTAGCTTCTCATCAGAAAAATCAAAAACAAGCATATCCCCCATCAGGGTCCGCTCTATGACAGATGCTAAATATGTACAACGTTCTTCATAGCCGCAGCAAAAAATCGAAACGTCATATGCACTGGCACATACATCACCAAAAGAAATGTCCTCAACATACAACTGAGTCATCAAATCAACTCCATTTGCTGGGTAGGTAAGCCACTCGCAGAGTCACCATTAAGTATTGAGCTAAGCGAGACAGACTTACCTCGCCTAGGCAGCAGCAAAAAGTGGGGACTCAGCATATAGGACAGTCTAAAAGTACCACTTTTGACAGGCAGTTCATCAAGCTGATTTTTTTCTATGAGTGGTCTAATCAAGCCTAAACCTACTGCCTCACTAACCACAGACCAAACTTCTGGATCATCAACATTATATCTAAATGACAAAATCAAATCAGTAGACAGAGGGCGATGATGCAAACAATCTTTAAAGTACTTCCCAATTATGGAAAGAGTCTTATGTATGCCATCACCCTGCCCCGGCTCACTTATAATTCTTCGATATTCGTTATTCGAGAAATGGCGTAGAAGCCGATCTTGAATTGAATAGGGTACCTGCTTAACTCCCTCACTATCGGAGCTCGCCAAATAGAGCGAATTAAGAATACTAATAAATCTTCGCGGATTACCATCCGAGCATCGAATAACCATTTCAACGCCAGCATATATTTGCGAGCTAGCATTGCCTTTTAACTTAGATACTGCTTCACGGAGCAATAAAGCCCCTTTTAACTTCCTACCAATTTCATCATCAAATTTAGAGCTAGAGGATAGTGACCTAGCACGCTCAACAGTGGACTCATTTCCATATTTTTCTATGAGCTCTACAATCTCCGACCTATCAATAGACTTATCGGAAAGCACATAAGAATTACCAAGTAACTCTTCTAAACTGACACCTTCTTGATCCCAGCGACTGCCTTTCAAACGTCGCTCAAACAGATCAGTACAAAACTTCTTCAAAGCCTCATACTCAGCCTCACCTTTTTTCGGAAGCTGAACATTATCAAGATATATATACTTAAAATCATCCCCCCTAACGAGAGGCACGGCAGTATTTGTATCTAGCGTATAATGCTTGTACGGCATCGTTGTGATTTTAAAAACCAAACCATCAGCATACGTTCTCATGTGAGAGTTCAATATACGCTGATACTCCATACTTAAGTACTCTGCTTCATCGAGACACAGAGCCCATATTGCAGACCTCGGAAATTCGATAAATCTCTTTAGTATTGCAATTGAACGCATTAGCGGCTGAAACAATCCAACATCAAACTCAACCCCAATGTTGCTACCTTCTTTCCCTTCGTTGACCCTCAACTTTTCTTCGTCGAGCAGCTTCCTGTACTCAACATCAGCGAGACTATCCCTAATTTTCCGAATCGAATTTGATTCCGCGTTTGAAAACCACGCTTGAGATATTTCAAGAGAAATATCTCGCTCACCTATAATTCGTTCGAATTCCTCTTCGAAATATGTATTCAGACAACTCTCGACAGTAGAAAGGAATGCTGAGCAGCAAGCAACATTTAAACGCCACTGAAAATGCTTCTCTCGCCCCTCTTCACTCAGCCAAGGTTTACTCTTCAACCCGCCAACCCAAGACAATCTCATAGGCACGTAAGTACCTATAAAACCTTTGTTACTTATCAACTCTTGGGCTGAGTCATGACTTAGCTTAGAAAGATACTCATGAGATAACATTTTAACAATAGCAGTTTTACCAGACCCTCTCGCACCAATTAGAATATGGTTTTTCGGGGAAATTAGTCGAGCGAAATCTTCAGTCCAAACAAACTGATAAGGCAAATCTTCCGGAGTGCTGTTTCTAGCATTATCATTCTCAAACGGATTCTGAGCCTTTTGGCTGGAAATTTTCATCAAATCTTATCCTTAACCAAAATCAGTTTATCAAAAGATTTCTGCTCACCTTGGTAAACCATCAAAACACCAGCTTTTTGGGATGCTTTTTCTAGCTGATTATTTAGAAGCACATTAGGAAAATACCGAAGAGACTCGTTTTTCTCAACAAGATCTGACCATCTTGCCATATGAGAACTCTCGAAAACCTCACCCAATATACCTTCTAAAATCTTACTCAATTTTTTAGGACTTTCATAAGCCCCAAATTGATTATGGCTATCAAAATCGATAGTGCCACTTTCAATCCAGTTATGAGCAAGCAAGTGAGCCCAAGACTTTACATGCCCTCTGGCCCAACCGTTGTCGCCACATCTATCTTGAAAATCTACGAGGTGGAAAAAATTACCTACACCTCCAAAATACCTATCATCAAGTCTAGAGCTAAAGCTACCAGCACATAGAATCCATATAGGGTGCCCTTCGGAGTTTATTTCAAGATCAAACCGAGGAACATGTTTATGACCATGCACCACAAAATCAACTTCATGTTTCGAGAGCACATGCAGCAATCCATCGGCATTAATCATGCAACTTTTGTCAGCAGCCCTAAACGTTTTGTCTTGATATTGCTTTGGATGATGATGAAGAATAAAAATATTAACCTTGGACCGATCGACATACTTAGCTAGAAGTTCATCAATGGCGGCTATCTGCTCATTCTTAATTTCTCCACGATGTGGATTCTCATCTGGGCCATCGTAAACAGCACTATTTAACGCAAAGATATTGATATCATCGAAAGGCCACACGACAACATAAGGGGATACATCAAAGCGGCCAATCCCCCCACCTTGATTGTCAGAAAACAACAGCCCACCCTTGAGGAAATTCAGGTATTTCGCCTTCACCAAATGATCGAAGTCCTCTCCTCCTGACTGGAGAGCAGCCCAATTTATATCGTGATTGCCCGGACAGAAGAGGATTTTTTCTCTGCTAACCTTTAAGGAGCGAGCTATCTTCTCGATAAGCTCAGAAGCCAGAGCAAACTCCTGCTCTTTAGCTCGATTGCTTATATCACCGGAAACCAGCAGATAGTCTGCTCCGATACCTTCCTTGACAACAAAATCATTGAACTCTTGGAGATAATTATCAACTGAGGCATTTTCAGTTCTGTCGGGTGAAAAATCTTTACCCTTCGCCATATCACCAATATGCAAATCACTTATAACTGCGACTTTCATAGAACGGAGCTGACTCATTGCTCCCCCGGCATAGTTGGACGATTTGAAATTAGCAGCTCGCCAACCATTTTTCTATGCTGGTGAAAACCTGCTACATGTCGTTTAACAGACAGATGCTCTACAGACCACTCACACGGAATTGCACTCACAAGAGTATCGCTCTCGCAATAGGACAATACAAAAGGAACGCCCCTATCATTGGCAGAGACAAGAGCTGCTACTAATCGGTCCACATCCCCATAATCAAATGAATTAGGTCCATACTCTCCTCGCTTTCTACTGTCTGGCTTAGAATACGGCGGATCTAAGTAAACAAAATCATCTGCACCAGCCCGACCAACCACACTTTCAAAATCTTCAGCAAAAAAATCGACGTCTCTTAGGCATTCGGCATATGCCTCAAGATCTGACAAACTAGGAATCGAACCCGTTTTTACACCCATAGGTACATTAAATCTTCCTTGAAGGTTTGTTCTATACACTCCATTAAAGCATAGCTTATTTAAGTATATAAACCGACCTGCCCTTTGAAAATCCTCTAGATCTTTTTCCTCAAGGCCTCTAACCCGCTTGTATTCGTCTTGACTGACTTCGAGACTGCTTAGAAACTCATAAACTTTCGAAGGTGATGTCTTGACCATCGAGTAAGCATGAATTAACTCAGCGTTCATATCTGACAATACAGCTTTCTGAGGCAACGTATCAAAAAATAAACATGCGGAGCCACAGAACGGTTCAAAATATCGTGAGTATTGAGGCGGTAGATATTTTTTTATTTGTGGCAGTAGCTTCTTTTTACTACCCGCCCATCGAAATAGAGGCCGCATCTGAATCACACACTTGAAAATAAATTAACGAAATGATAACAGTAAAATTGCCCTCCGTTCATAGGCAAAAAATATCAATCAATCACAAATAATTACAAAAGGTAATCTTAAGCAGGCTTCTAATAGCCAAAAACTATCAATCGTATACCTCTGATAATTCGCATTGTGGGAAATCGACCTATATCCGAAGACATCGGCCCGACCCCGCGCTTCCTAGCCCTGTCACGGCGCCACTTGCATGAGCTGAGCAACACCGCTGAAGAGCCCGGCAACTGACGCTTTGCTTGCGCACCACACGGCTGTGCGCTGCCGTGCGGGCGCAAGCTTGCCCGCCATTCGCGACCAATACCCCCGCCCACCACGCTGACTGATCAGTCAGAAAAATACTTGCCAAGCCTAGGTATTTTTTTCTGAACTAATGGAAAAACGCTCCGGTCCGACCAAATAGCCATCACGCTAAAACCCTGCACACAGTTGGCTGTGCACAGTTCAGCTGAAATGCGCGCACTGTCAGGGAATAGGCGATGGACTGCTACGGACATTGTTATCAGGAGTGATCCAATGGAGCTGACCAACATGAAGACCCGCACTTCGCCAACCTCATCCACTCACTTGCGCGGGCTCAAGCTGGCCGCGCTGGCCCTGGGCAGCAGCCTGGTACTGGCCGGTTGCGCGGGCAAGCCGCCAAGTGAGCAATATGCCGTGACTCAATCGGCGGTGAACTCCGCTGTCAGTGCCGGTGGCACCGAGTTCGCAGCCGTGGAAATGAAGGCCGCGCAGGACAAGTTCAAGCAAGCCGAAATCGCCATGCACGACAAGAAGTACGACGAAGCCAAGCTGCTCGCCGAACAGGCCGAGTGGGACGCGCGTGTCGCCGAGCGCAAGGCGCAAGCGGCCAAGGCCCAGAAGGCCGTGCAGGACTCCCGCCAAGGCGTCCAGGACTTGCGTGAGGAAGGTCTGCGCAGCGCCGAATGAGCCTGCCCAGCGTTCCTTGAGCCTTCGTAACTGATCAAAGGATGAACATTATGCGCAACTACGTCATGATCCCCGCCCTGCTGGCCCTGAGCGTTGGCCTTGCCGCCTGCTCGCATGATCCGAACGCCAACCTGGAATCGGCCCGCACCAACTTCTCGGCGCTGCAAAGCGACCCGCAGTCGAGCAAACTGGCCGCCCTGGAAACCAAGGACGCCCAGGACTGGCTGAACAAAGCCGACAAAGCCTACATGGACCGCGAGAACGACAAGAAGGTCGACCAACTGGCCTACCTGACCAACCAACGGGTTGAAGTGGCCAAGCAGACGATTGCCCTGCGTGCCGCCGAAGGCGAGCTGAAAAACGCCTCTGCCCAGCGCGCCCAGGCTCGCCTGGATGCCCGCGATGCACAGATCAAAAAGCTGCAGGACAGCCTCAACGCCAAGCAGACCGACCGCGGCACCCTGGTGACCTTCGGCGACGTGCTGTTCGACTTCAACAAAGCCGAGCTCAAGAGCAGCGCCCTGCCCAACGTGACCAAGCTGGCCCAGTTCCTTCAGGAGAATCCTGAGCGCAAGGTGATCGTCGAGGGCTACACCGACAGCGTCGGTTCGGCCAACTACAACCAGACCCTGTCTGAGCGCCGCGCCGCAGCCGTACGCATGGCCTTGGTACGTGCTGGCGTCGACCCAGCGCGCATCGTTGCCCAGGGGTATGGCAAGGAGTACCCGGTAGCGGAGAACTCCAGCAACTCAGGCCGCGCGCAGAACCGTCGGGTGGAGGTGACCATCTCCAACGACAACCAGCCAGTGGCACCGCGTACCGTGAGCCAAGCGCAGTAAGGTCTACCGCTTGAACGAAAAACCCCGCTCAGGCGGGGTTTTTTCATGCCCGCTGCCCGAAAAAGGCACCTGTAAGAACACCTTTAAAAGCACTATACTCCTAGCGACCTCTATCCCTATTACGGGTTGATACAACTATGACCTACGCAGTCCTCGCGAATCTGGCAGCATCCATCACCGATTTGAAGAAAGACCCAATGGGCACTATCCGTGAGGGGGCAGGCGAAACCGTGGTGATCCTCAACAGGAATGAACCTGCCTTCTATGCGGTTCCACCCGAACGCTACGAGGCCATGATGGAGTTGATCGACGATCTGCAACTGGCCGAGGTCGTGCGCAAACGACGTGGTGGGCCCACCGTCAGAGTGGATATCGATGAGCTCATCGCACAAGTCGAAGACAGCAAGACCCTATGCCCTTGAGTTCGACTTAAGAGCGCAAAGAGAATTTCGCAAGCTAGATCCGCAATTACAGCTGCAATTCGCCAAGAAACTCAAGGAGCGATTGGAGCAGCCAAAGGTGGAAAGCGACAAGCTGACTGGCATGGCTGACTGCTACAAGATCAAATTGCGTTCAGCTGGCTACCGATTGGTCTATCAGATTGTCGATGATCGCTTGGTGGTCATTGTGATTGCCGTGGGCAAACGGGAGCGAAACGCAGTCTACGCAATCGCCAAATCTCGCCTGCCCTGATACTTCGAAGGCCTGTGTCACTGAACCTGCTGCGGCGTCTCTTCGCCCATGCAGCGCACCGCACGCTTGCGGTTGTCCACCAGCACGCCAGTCAGGCCTTTTTGCTGGGTATCGAACAACACCAGTACACCATCCACGCATTGCGCCACCTGCGGCGCTGCGTCCAACGACACCTTGTAATCCTCGCCGGGCACGGTCTTGAGCATGGTGTAGTCCTGCAACAGCAGGGCATCCTCAGGCTTGGCGAAATGCAGGTAGCCGTAATACCACAGAGCCCCAACCGTCACGATGATGCTGCCGACACCGGTCAGGATCAGCGGGATGGCGTTGCGTTCTTCACTCATTGCTGGTTCTTCTCGTCAGGGTAGTTGGGCACTTCGGCCAAGCGACGCAGGCCGTTGAAATGGCTGGGGTCGTCCATGAAGCGCAGCATTACCTGGCGCCAGGTCGGGTCGGCGAAGGTCTGCACATGGCCGCCTCGGGTCAGTTGCAGCACCCGCGGTGGTGGAGCGTGCTGATACAGGCGGATGCCGTTGTCCATCGGCACCAGGTTGTCATCGATGCTGTGGAAGAACAGTTTCGGCGGGCTCTGCACGTGCTCGATGGAGCGAATCGCACTGTCACCGTCCGGCACCAGCCAGGACAGCGGCACCTGTAACGGCCAGGTCAGCCACGAGGTGCTCAGGGCGAAGCGGCCGACCGCGCGGTAACTGGCCGGCACCCCATCGAACACCAGGGCACTGAAGCGCTGTTGCTGCTCGGGATGCGCCGCCAGGTAATGAATGGCCATGGCGCCGCCCAGGCTCTGGCCCAGCAGCACCAGCGGCTTGCCGCGCATTTCAGGGGCCTGCTCCAACCAGGACATGGCCGCCGCGATGTCCTGGTAGACCTCGGGCAGGCTCGGCTTGCCCTGGGACAATCCATAGCCGCGGTAATCGATCATCAGCACCTGATAACCCTGCTCCGGCAGCCAGTAGCTGCCACCTAAATGCCCGGGCAGGTTGCCGCCATTGCCATGCAGGTGCAGTACCGTTCCCTTGACCTCGACCCCTGCCTTGGCCGGCAACCACCAGCCATGCAGGCGCACGCCATCGGCGGTGGTCAGGGTCACATCGCGATAGGCCAACTTGGCCCGCTCCGGGGTGAACGGCTGGCCGGGCTCTGGATAGAACAGCAGGCTGCTGCAACCGCTCAGGGCCAACAGCAGCCAGCCGAGGAGCAGGCCGCGCCTGGCCTCAGAGAATGTTCGCGTAGTCGGCTTCAATGCGATCCAGGCTCAGGTGGTTGAGGAAGTTGGAGAAGCACATCCAGGCCGACAGCGCGTTGAGGTCGCGGAACTGCTCAGGCAGGTACTTGGGCGGCTCGACCAGGCCTTCCTCGACCAGTTGGCGCAGGGTGCGCATGTCTTCCAAGGTGGTCTTGCCGCAGAATAGCAACGGAATCTGCTCGAGCTTGCCCTTCTTCACGGCCAACTGAATGTAGTTGTAAACCATGATGAAACCCTTGAGGTAGGACAAGTCCTTGGTGAATGGCAGGCCATTTGGCACCGAGCCGCGAAATACCCGGCTGGCATTGCTGTAGCTCTGGCCGATCTCGAAGCCCTGGCCGCGGAAGAACTCATAGACCTGCATGAAGTCTGCGCCCTCCTCGACCATGTGGATGGCGCGGGTGCGGTTGGTCAACTTGCGCAGGCGGCTGGGATAGGAGGCAAAGGCAATCACCTCCATGAGGATCGCCAGGCCTTCCTGGGTCACCGTCGACGAGGGCGGACCCTTGGCCAGGAAGGTGCAGATCGGCTGGTTCAAGCCATTGAGCGTGGTGCCGACGTGCACCAGCCCCTCGTGGACCTCCAGCGCGCGCACGTCGCGGCTGTTGAACATGGCATCGGCGCGCACCTTGATGTAGTCGGCGCCGGCCGCAGCGTCAGCGACGATGCCGTCAGACTCGAACACACGAATGGTGCTTTCGGCCTCACCGAAGACCTTGTTCAGGCGGCGCTGGAGAATATCCACCGCCTCCTTGGCAGTCAGGTTCTTCGGCTCGTCTTTTAGATCGCCCCGGCCATCGATGTTGTTCAGGTAGTCCGAGAGCATCAGGCCCAGGTCAGCCAGGGTCGGGTCGCCGGCATGGAAGGCATCGGAAGCGGCGCCATACAGCTCCTGGGAGATCAAGCCGAAGTCTTCGGTGCCGCGCGCTTCGAGCATGCGCACGACCATGCGGTACTCCTTGCACATGCGCCGCATGATCTGCCCGACCGGGTTGAACTGGCCGAGCTGACGGGTGATATCCCGTTCGATGTTCTGGAACTCTGCTTTCAGTGCAGCAGAATCGAACGACAGCGGCCGCGACTGGTAATAGGCTCGGTCCACCGCCGGTGGCTCCTTGCCCTTGGTCTTGAGAAAGCCCTGGCGGATGCTGTCATCCCACTTCACGGCATCGAGCACGCGAATTGGGGTTTGCGCGGCGACAATACGGTCGGACAACGCACGGATAGTCTGCTGGTACTCGTCCACACCGAATTCCTTGTATCGGCTATTACTTGCCAGCGCGCTGGAAGCGCGCCACTTCGACGAACAGATCGGAGTTGGCCGGATCGTCCAGGTAGGCCAGGACGCGCTCGGTCGGGCTGTCGATCAGCACGCCGGGGCCATTGTCTTCCGGCACTTCGGTACTACGCCCGGTCAGTTCCTTTTTCTGTACAGCCTGCTGTACCTGATCGACATCGAGGTTGTAGATCACCAGGTCCTTGCCGTCCTGGCTGACCTCGAAACCGCCAATCAGGAAATTGCCCCCCAGCCGCTTGGGAACACCGGCTGAGAGATACCAGCGGTTGCCGTGGCGGGCAACGGTGAAGGCGTACTCCTCAGCCGGCTTGCCTTGTGCGCGCGCCACCGCCTTGTAGGTGTTGCCCCCGGCGCGACTGATCGCCAGTTTCAGCGGCTGGCCCCAGGCATCTTTGCTGCTCCAATTGCCCAGCAGGGCCTTGGGCGCCGCCTGATTAGCCGGAAGCGGATCACCGAAGGTCACCAGACAACCGCCCAGCAGCAGGAATGACAACGTCAACAACACCACACGCCAGGCTTTCATCAGGTTCTCCTTGAAAAGTCGGTCGCTACCTAGGCCGAGGCCAGCACCAGGTGCAAGTACCGGGTAAGGATAGCGAGCATCTGCCCATCGGCTTGCGCATTCGCATCCATGAGCAGGCCCTGATATTCCATCTGCTCGATAATCGCCGTCAACATCTGGGCGTCCTGTTCCGGCTGACGCGAGCCGACCACCTGGAGCATCTGCCGCGCGCCATGCAGAAGAATCTGCTCATGGGCGCGGACCAAGTCAGCCAAACGCGGGCACAACAGCGCCTCTTGGCGAAAAGCCTGCTCGGCCATGAGGAAGTCACGCCGGTTATGCAGTTGGCGACTGACGTAATCGGCGGTCATGCGCGCCACTTCGTCGACCAGCCGCGCGCGTGATTGCGCGCTGCCATCACCCTGCGCCAGCAGCTGGCGCAACACCACTTCGGTGTTGGACCACAGCTTGGCCATGTAGGCGGCGCTGCGCTCGACGTACTGGGCGAAGGTGTCGGTGAGCAGGTCTTCGATGTCCTTGAAGTAATAGGTAGTGGCCGACAGCGGCACCCCAGCCTCGGCTGCCACCGCGCGGTGACGCACGCCGCGCACGCCATCACGCACGACGATGCGCATGGCCGCGTCGAGAATCAACTGGCGGCGCTGCTCGCTGCCCTGGCGGCTAGTCTTGCGCCCTTGGTACTGCACGCTCTCGGCGACAGCGCTGGCCACGCCGGCCGCGCCTTGTTGGGCGTTTGCTGGTGTCACAGTGGGTACCTCTTAAAGTTGAATGTTGTCTGTGCCGTCTCTATCGCGGGGCAAGCCCGCTCCCACGTAATCAACATCAGCAGCGAACTACGTGGGAGCGGGCTTGACCCGCGATAGAGACGGCACAGGCACGCTAAGACTCAAGGCAAGAAAAAGCCGCCTAATAAGGCGGCTCGTTCAGATCACTCAGGCCTGCGGACGCATGTGCGGGAACAGGATCACATCGCGAATCGACGGTGAGTTGGTCAGCAGCATCACCAAACGGTCGATGCCGATACCTTCACCCGCGGTCGGCGGCATGCCGTACTCCAGCGCACGCACGAAGTCGGCGTCGTAGTGCATGGCTTCGTCGTCACCAGCGTCTTTCTCAGCCACCTGGGCCAGGAAGCGCTCGGCCTGGTCTTCGGCATCGTTGAGCTCGGAGTAGGCATTGGCGATCTCGCGGCCACCGATGAATAGCTCGAAGCGGTCGGTCACGGCTGGGTTTTCGTCGTTGCGACGGGCCAGCGGCGAGACCTCGAACGGGTATTCAGTGATGAAGTGCGGCTGCTCCAGCTTGTGCTCGACCAGCTCTTCGAAAATCATCACCTGCAGCTTGCCCAGGCCTTCGTGGCCAAGCACCTTCGCGCCGGCTTTCTTGGCGATGGCGCGGGCCTTGTCGACGTCCTGGAGGTCGGCGGCGGTGAGCTCTGGGTTGTACTTGAGGATCGAGTCGAACACCGACAGGCGCACGAACGGCTCGCCGAAGTGGAACACCTTGTCGCCGTACGGCACGTCGGTGGTCCCCAGCACCAGCTGCGCCAGCTCGCGGAACAGCTCTTCGGTGAGGTCCATGTTGTCGTTGTAGTCGGCGTAGGCCTGGTAGAACTCGAGCATGGTGAACTCGGGGTTGTGCCGGGTCGAAACGCCTTCGTTACGGAAGTTGCGGTTGATCTCGAAGACCTTCTCGAAGCCACCGACAACCAGGCGCTTGAGGTACAGCTCAGGCGCGATGCGCAGGAACATGGCCATGTCCAGCGCATTGTGATGGGTCTCGAACGGCTTGGCCGCAGCACCACCAGGGATAGTCTGCAGCATCGGCGTTTCGACTTCGAGGAAGTCGCGCTCGATGAGGAACTTGCGGATGTGCGAGATCACCTGCGAACGCACACGGAAGGTGTGGCGGGTTTCTTCGTTGACCATCAGGTCGACGTAGCGCTGGCGATAGCGCTGCTCGGTGTCGGTCAGGCCGTGGTGCTTGTCCGGCAGCGGGCGCAGCGACTTGGTCAACAGGCGCACGTTGGTCATTTCGACGTACAGGTCGCCCTTGCCGGAACGGGCCAGGGTGCCTTCGGCGGCGATGATGTCGCCCAGGTCCCAGGTTTTCACGGCAGCCAGGGTTTCTTCAGGCAGGGTCTTGCGGTTGACGTAGACCTGGATACGCCCGGTCATGTCCTGGATAACCATGAACGAGCCACGGTTGAGCATGATGCGACCGGCGACCTTGACCGGGATCGCTGCAGCTTCCAGCTCTTCCTTGGTCTTGTCGACGTATTGCTTCTGCAGGTCATTGCAGTAGCTGTCGCGGCGGAAGTCGTTGGGGAAGGCCTGACCCTTCGCACGTTCTGCGGCAAGTTTTTCCTTGCGCAGGGCGATCAGGGTGTTTTCTTCCTGTTGCAGGTCTTGCGCTTCGGTCTTCAGATCGCTCATGTCGTCATTCTTTCCATCAGGTATTCATTGCCCTTTTCGGGCAGGGCGCGCGATGCCGGCAGGCGGCCGGGCATCGCGGCGGTGGTGTGGCTTACAGCCCCTGCTTCAGGCTCGCTTCCAGGTACTGGTCGATGTCGCCGTCGAGGACCTTGTTGCAGTCGCTGCGCTCGACGCCGGTACGCAGGTCCTTGATACGCGAGTCATCGAGTACATAGGAGCGGATCTGGTGGCCCCAGCCGATGTCCGACTTGCTGTCTTCCAGCGCCTGCGAGGCGGCATTGCGCTTTTGCATCTCCAGCTCGTACAACTTGGCCCGCAGCATTTTCATGGCGGTGTCCTTGTTGGCGTGCTGGGAACGTTCGTTCTGACAGGCCACCACAGTGTTGGTCGGCACGTGGGTGATACGCACCGCCGAGTCGGTGGTGTTCACGTGCTGACCGCCGGCACCGGAGGAGCGGTAGGTGTCGATACGCAGATCGGACGGGTTGATCTCGATCTCGACCTTGTCATCGATCTCAGGCGAGACGAACACCGCCGAGAACGAGGTGTGCCGACGGGCGCCGGAGTCGAACGGGCTCTTGCGCACCAGACGGTGAACGCCGATTTCGGTGCGCAGCCAGCCGAAGGCGTACTCGCCCTTGATATGCACGGTGGCACCTTTGATGCCGGCGACTTCGCCTTCGGACAGCTCGATGATGGTGGCGTCGAAACCGCGCTTGTCGGCCCAGCGCAGGTACATGCGCAGGAGGATGTTGGCCCAGTCCTGCGCTTCGGTACCGCCGGAGCCTGCCTGGATGTCCAGGTAGGCGTTGTTCATGTCCATCTCACCGCTGAACATGCGACGGAACTCAAGCTGGGCCAGGCTTTCTTCCAGGCCTTGCAGCTCGGTCACGACGTCGCTCACGGCGCCTTCGTCATTTTCCTCGACGGCCATGTCGAGCAGGTCCTGGCAGTCGGCCAGGCCGTTGGACATCTTGTCCAGGGTCTCGACCACCTGCGCCAGCATGGCACGCTCGCGGCCCAGGGCCTGGGCGTACTCGGGCTTGTTCCAGACGGCCGGGTCTTCCAGCTCGCGGTTGACTTCGATCAGGCGATCAGCTTTGTGATCGTAGTCAAAGATACCCCCGAATAGACTGGGAACGCTCGGTGAGGTCCTTGATGGTGTTCAGGATCGGTTGGATTTCCATGGGCAGGCTACTCGCGCGAATTCGGTGAAAAGCCGGTGAGTATAAACGAGTCTGTCCCATGGCGGCAGACCCGCCGGGCGGTGGGTTTGGCTTGCGTGCCGGTTTTTTCCAGCCCAGGTTGCACGTGCTGGCCCAATCGTGGGGCAATCAGGCGATGCCGACCTGATTGCGCCCACTGTTCTTGGCCAGATACAAGCCCTTGTCCGCCGCCGAGATCAACTGCCGGCAATGACTGCCAATGCTCGGGGTCAGGGTCGCCAGGCCGATGCTGACAGTCAGGCGCGCGTCAGTTTCAGGGGCGCAATGGGGAATATTCAGGCCATGCACGGTCTGACGCAGCTTCTCGGCAATCAGCCGCGCGCCGCCTGGGGAAGTATTGGGTAGCACCAGGGCGAACTCCTCGCCGCCATAGCGCGCCGGCAGATCGGTCGGTCGCGAGCACGAGCCACGAATAGCCTCGGCCACCTGGCGCAGAGCTTCGTCTCCGGCCAAATGGCCGAAACTGTCGTTGTAGAGCTTGAAGTAGTCGACGTCGATCATCAGCAGCGATATCTGCTGCTGCTCGCGCATCGCCCGACGCCACTCAAGCTCCAGGTATTCGTCGAAATGGCGGCGGTTGGACAGCCCGGTCAGGCCATCGGAGTTCATCAGCCGCTGCAGCATCAAATTGGTGTCGAGCAGTTGTTGCTGGCTGACGCGCAGGGCCCGATAGGCCTCGTCGCGCTGCAACAGGGTCAGGTACGAGCGCGAGTGATAGCGAATCCGCGCCACCAACTCGATGGTATCGGGCAGCTTGACCAGGTAATCGTTGGCGCCGGCGGCGAATGCTGCACTCTTGACCAGGGGATCTTCCTTGGTCGACAGGACGATGATTGGAATGTCCTGGGTGGCCGGGTTATTACGGTACTCGCGCACCAGGGTCAGGCCATCCAGGCCCGGCATGATCAGGTCCTGGAGAATCACCGTCGGCTTGATGCGCATCGCTTGGGCCACAGCCTGATGCGGGTCGGCGCAGAAGTGAAAGTCGATGTTCTCTTCATGGGCCAGGCCACGGCGTACCGCTTCACCGATCATCGCCTGATCGTCGACCAGCAGGACCATCGCCGAATTCTCGTTGCTGGTCGTGAAACCTTCGATCGGTAGATCATTCATGCCTATTCACCAGGTCACTGCCGGCCAGGCGGCGTGGTTCAATACATATCGTCATTTCGAAAAAATTTCCATCAGTCGCCCGGCAATCCGCTCCAGAGGTCGGATCTCTACCGCAGCGTCGATCGCCGCAGCCGCCTTGGGCATGCCGTACACCGCGCTGCTCTGCTGGTCCTGGGCGATGGTGAGAAAACCTTGCTGGCGCATCATTTTAAGGCCTTGGGCACCGTCGCGGCCCATGCCGGTGAGCAGCACGCCGACGGCATCGCCACTCCAGTAACGGGCCACACTTTCAAAGAACACATCGATCGAAGGCCGGTAGATTTCGTCCACTGGGTCGGCAGTGTAGGCCAACTGGCCGCCCTTCATCAGGCGGATATGGTGATTGGTGCCGGCCAACAGCACCTGCCCAGGCTGTGGCGGTTCGCCCTCGCGAGCCAGGCGCACCACCAGCCCGGAGGCGCTGCTGAGCCATTCGGCCATGCCTGCGGCGAACACCTGATCGACATGCTGGACCAGCACGATCGCCGCGGGGAAGTTCTTCGGCAGGCCCTTGAGCAATATCTCCAGGGCAGCCGGGCCACCCGCCGACGAGCCGATCGCAACCAGCCCCAGCCGTTGGGACGCCTCGCGCAGCGGCGCGGCGACCGGCCGTGGCGTACTGGCCCGTTGTTGGCCGATCAGCCAGCCAATATTGAGAATCTTGCGTAATAGTGGCGCGGCCGCCTCGCGGGCATCGCCTGCGCCCAAGGCCGGGGTGTCGACCACATCCAGGGCGCCGTGGCCCATGGCTTCGAACACCCGGTGTACGTTCTGCTTGCGATCGACCGTGACGATGACAATGGCACACGGCGTTTCGGCCATGATCCGTCGAGTCGCCTCGACCCCGTCCATCACCGGCATGATCAGGTCCATCAGAATCAGGTCTGGGGTCTGCTCGGCGCAGCGCTGCACGGCTTCTGCGCCATTGGCCGCGACCCAGATCACCTGATGCGCGGGCTCAAAGGCCAATGCCCGGCGCAAGGCCTCTACGGCCATGGGCATGTCGTTGACGATGGCGATCTTCATCCCTGTGCACCTCCGATCAACTCGACCACTGCGTCCAGCAGAGCATCGTCATGGAAACTGGCCTTTGCCAAATAGTAGTCGGCCCCGGCATCCAGTCCACGCCGGCGATCTTCTTCGCGGTCCTTGTAGGACACCACCATGACCGGCAGCGATTGCAGGCGCTGGTCGCGGCGTACCAGGGTCACCAGCTCGATGCCATCCATGCGCGGCATGTCGATGTCGGTGATCAACAGGTCGAAGTCCTCCCCGCGCAGCGCGTTCCAGCCGTCCATGCCATCGACAGCAACGGCCACGTCATAACCGCGATTACCCAGCAGCTTGCGTTGCAGCTCACGCACGGTCAGCGAGTCGTCGACCACCAGCACGCGCTTGCGGGCCGCCCCTTTGAGCGGCTGGCCGCCACGCTCGATACGTTCCAGACGGCCCGTGGTGAGCAGCTTTTCCACCGAGCGCAGCAGATCCTCGACATCGACGATCAGCACCACCGAGCCGTCGTCGAGCAAGGCGCCAGCGGAAATGTCCTGGATCTTGCCCAGGCGCGGGTCGAGCGGCATCACTACCAGCACCCGTTCACCGATCAGCCGCTCCACTGCCACGCCATACAGCTGGTCACGCTCGCGGATCACCACCACGCGGATGCTGCCCTGCTCACCCTGCCCTGCCGGGCGGTTGAGCAACTGACTGGCCGCAACCAGGCCAATATGGCGCTGTTCGTGCCAGAAGTGCTGTCGGCCTTCGATCTGCACAATGGCTTCGCTGGGCACATCCAGGGTACGTTCGATATGCGCCAGCGGGAACGCATAGGCCTCGCCGCCGACCTCGACCACCAGGCTGCGTACCACCGACAGGGTCAGCGGCACTTCGAGGTGGAAACAGCAACCTTGCCCAGCGACCTGGGTCAGTTCGATCGAGCCACGCAGCTCGCGAACCATGTGCTGCACAGCGTCCAGGCCGACCCCGCGCCCGGAGACTTCGGTGACCTTGTCGCGCAGGCTGAAACCGGGCAGGAACAGGAAGGTCAGCAGTTCGGCCTCGCTCATCTGCGCCACCGTCTCGACCGGCGACAGGGCGCGCTCGACGATACTCTGGCGCAAGCGCTCCAGGTCG
The DNA here is from genome assembly GCF_043104195.1 of Pseudomonas sp. xss_2. Taxonomy (NCBI): domain Bacteria; kingdom Pseudomonadati; phylum Pseudomonadota; class Gammaproteobacteria; order Pseudomonadales; family Pseudomonadaceae; genus Pseudomonas; species Pseudomonas sp. xss_2. The sequence continues at coordinate 13,967 of NZ_JBICKL010000063.1, read as the reverse complement.
ATACCTGCGCCGTCGTCGCTGATTTCAACAATCAACAACCCGGCCTGGTGCGAGGCGCGCAAGCGAATCACACCGTCGCCCGGCTTGCCGGCCAGCAGGCGCCGTTCTGGCAACTCGATACCGTGGTCGACGGCGTTACGCAGCAGGTGGGTCAGCGGGGCTTCGAGTTTTTCCAGCACGTCGCGGTCGACCTGGGTCTTCTCGCCTTCGATCTGCAACTGCACCTGCTTGCCCAGCGAACGACCAAGGTCACGGACCATGCGGCTCTGCCCGGCCAGCACATCGGCGAAGGGGCGCATGCGGCAGGCCAGCGCCGTGTCGTACAGGTTCTGCGCACGCTGGCTGGCCTGCCAGCCGAACTCATCCAGCTCGGCGGCCTGCTGCTGCAGGATCTGCTGGGTCTCGCCCAGCAGGCGCTGGGTTTGTGCCAAGGCGTCGAGCACTTCCGGGCTCTGGCCACTGCCTTCGAGCTCGGCCTTCAAGCCATCGAGGGCGCGCATACCCTGGCCATGCATGCGCTTGAGGCGCTGCAGGCTGGCTAAATAAGGTTTCAGACGCTGAGTTTCCACCAGCGATTTGCTCGACAGGTCGAGCAGGCTGTTCAATCGATCGGCGGTGACCCGCAGTACCCGCTCGCTGCCTTCGCTAGCGCGCTTGCCGGCTCTACGCGCAGTGGCGTCATCGCCTAGCGGTTCGGCGGCGAGCACGGCTGGCTCGATGGGCGGCGACGGTGCAGCAACCGGCTCGGCAGGCGTAGGCGCAGGCGCAACGGGTGCACTGACGTGGGTAAGCGCCGCGTTTGGATCGAGCAACATCGCCATTTGCACCAGGAAACCCGGCACCGCCGCCTCACCGGCAGGATCGCCGGGCGTGGCGATGTGCAATAGCAGGTCGGTGCCTTTGAGCAGCGCGTCGATGTGCTCCGGGCGTAGGCGCAGGCGGCCTTCCTGGGCGGCCACCAGGCAATCTTCCATGACGTGGGCAACGCTGACTCCGGCATCGATCCCTACGATCCGCGCAGCGCCCTTGAGCGAATGGGCAGCGCGCATGCAGGCTTCGAGTTGATCGGCCTGGGTTGGATTGCGCTCCAGCGCCATCAGGCCGGCACTGAGCACCTGAGTCTGGGCCTCGGCCTCCAGGGCGAACAGTTCGAGCAGCGAAGCGTCGCGCATTTGCTCAGGGGTCATGACAGGCTCCGCTTCACGGCAGACAGTAGATGTTGCGCATCCAGCACCCTGACACTGCGCCCGCGCCACTGCAGCACCGCAGCGGTGAAGTGAGCGGCATCCTGGCCGTCGTTGAGGTGCTCGACATCCAGGCGATGGATGCCATCGATCTCGTCCACCGGCACCACTACCGAACCGCCTTCGGCAGCCAGGATCAGCATGCGAGGCATGACTCGGCCACTGCGCTCCTGGGCCGGCAGCACTTCGATGCCCAGCAGATCGGCCAGCGACAGACACGGCACTAGCGCACCGCGCACGTTGGCCACGCCTTGCAAAACACGCGAGCGCTGGTGCGGCAGGGAGTGGACCGGCTGCAGTGGCGCGATTTCCGCCAGGCACGCCGTGGCCAGGGCCAGCCATTCTTCACCCAGGCGGAACAGCAGCAGTGAGCGGCCGAGGTTCTCCACCACTGGCGCGGCGCTATCAACCTGCTCGTCTTGCATCAAGGCATAGCGGTCGAGCAGACGGGTGGCGGCCGAGGCGTAGACCTCGCAGTTACGGCAATGGATATGCCGCTCCAGCAACGGGCATTGCTTGGTGCCGTGCACGCCAATGCGATTCCAGCAATCGTCGATCTGCTCGTCGTCCTGGCGGACCAGCGGCATATGGCTGGCAAAACTCATCGTTCAGACTCCCGTCCGACCCGGGCGGCTCGCTCTTGCAGGCGGCGAGCGCCCGCAATATCCCCTTGCGAGGCCAGCAAGGCCGCCAGATGGATCAACGCCTCAGGGTGCTGCGGCTCAAGGTACAAGGCCTTGCGGTAATGGATCAGCGCATCCTGGCTGTTGCCCTCGGTGTCGCTGAGCAAACCCAGCCAGTAATAGACCTGCGCGGTCGGCGCAAATAGCTGCAAGTAGCGCGCACAGTTGGCGCGGGCCTGCTCGCTGTCGCCAGCGTTGGCCTGACGGGCGATGGCCGCCAGTAAATCATCCTTGTCTTGCGCAGGCTGCGCAGCGCTGGGCGCAGCTACCGAACGCAACGGCCGTGGCGCAGGTGCAGGCGCTCGCGGGGCAGCTAACGGCGCCGGCTGCGCGCGGGTAACCGGCAGCGGTTTGCTCACCGCCAGCGCTGCACTTTCCTGCTGGCGAACATAGGCGAACGACTGGGCGATACCCACGGGTCGCATGCCCAGCCGCGCCAGCAAACTGCCTTCAGCGGGGCCGATAAACAAGACGCCCTGGGCATGAGTCAATTGCTTGAGCACCTCAAACACCCGACGCTGGGTCGGCACATCGAAATAGATCAGCAAGTTGCGGCAAAACACGAAATCGTACTGCCCCTCGCGGCGCTTGAGCTGCGGATCGAGCACATTGCCCACCTGCAAGCGAACCTGCTGACATACCCGCTCATCCAGCTGATGGCCCTCGTCACGCTCAGTGAAGTGCCGTTGGCGAAAAGCCAGGTCACTGCCGCGGAACGAGTTTCGTCCGTAGACAGCCTGCTGCGCCTTGGCCACCGAGATGGGGCTGATATCGAGGCCGTCAATGCCAAACGCCGACGGGCTCATGCCGCTGTCGAGCAGCGCCATGGAAATCGAGTAAGGCTCTTCACCGGTCGAACACGGCAGGCTGAGGATGCGCAGCGGCCTGGCTCCGGCCAGTTCAGCCAGGCGCTTATGCGCCAGGCCGACCAACGCCGCGAACGACTCCGGATAGCGGAAAAACCAGGTTTCCGGAACGATCACCGCCTCGATCAGGGCTTGCTGCTCCTCTGCCGACTGCTGCAAGCGGACCCAGTAATCGTCCAGACCGTTTGCCGCCAAGGCCGCGCAGCGCTGGCGCAAGGCGCGCTCGACCATCGGCGCGCCAACCGACTCGACATCCAGGCCAATGCGCTCCTGCAAGAACCGGAAAAACCGCTGCTCGATCATGCCAGCACCTGCCCTGACTGCTCAGGAAACAACAGCCGACGCACGTCATCGGACAACAGGTCATCCAGCTGGATGCGCTGTAACAAGCCTTGGGCGTCCTGGCGCACCGGGCCCAGGTAAGGCGCATCGGCGTTGTCCAGGCCATAGGGGCGGAACTCGTCGGGCTGACAACGCAAGGTATCGGTGGCCTGCTCCAGGATCAGGCCAAGGCGCAGGTCAGGACGCCGGGCATCAGCCCGATAATGCACCACTACCAGCCGCGTGCTGGTGCGCAGCGGCGCAGGCGTGGCAAAGCTCAGGGCCGAGAGGTCGATCACCGGGATCAGCGCGCCTCTATGGGTGAGGATGCCCGCGACCCAGGCCGGCGCCTGGGCAATCGGCTTGAGCGCACGACGCGGCAGCACTTCGACCACCTCGCGCACATCGAGGGCAAAGCGTTGGTCCTGTATGCGAAACAACAGGTACAGGTCGCCCTTGGCGCTGGCGGCCTGTTCCTCGCGGGGGTGCAAGTCGTTCATGCTCGTTAGACTTTGAAGCGCGACACACCGCCACGCAGCCCGGCGGCCACCTGGCTCAACTCATCGATGGCAAAGCTGGCCTGGCGCAACGACTCGACAGTCTGCGTGCTGGCATCGCTGAGCTGGGCCAGGGCTTGGTTGATCTGCTCGGCACCCGTCGCCTGGGCCTGCATGCCGTCATTGACCATCAGCACCCGCGGTGCAAGGGCCTGCACCTGGTGAATGATCTGGCTGAGCTGCTCACCGACCTGCTGCACCTCGAACATGCCGCGGCGTACTTCTTCGGAGAACTTATCCATGCCCATGACCCCGGCCGAGACCGACGACTGGATCTCACGCACCATCTGCTCGATGTCATAGGTGGCTACGGCGGTTTGATCGGCCAGGCGGCGCACTTCGGTGGCGACCACGGCGAAACCACGGCCGTACTCACCGGCTTTTTCCGCCTCGATGGCGGCATTGAGCGACAGCAGGTTGGTCTGGTCGGCGACCTTGACGATGGTCACCACCACCTGGTTGATATTGCTGGCCTTCTCGTTGAGGATCGCCAGTTTTGCATTGACCAGGTCGGCAGCGCCCATCACCTGATGCATGGTTTCTTCCATCCGCGCCAGGCCTTGCTGGCCGGAGCCAGCCAGGCTCGACGCCTGGTCGGCGGCCGAAGTGACTTCGGTCATGGTGCGTACCAGGTCACGCGAGGTCGCGGCGATTTCCCGGGACGTGGCGCCGATTTCGGTCGTGGTAGCGGCGGTCTCGGTGGCGGTAGCTTGCTGCTGCTTGGAGGTGGCGGCGATTTCAGTGACCGAAGTAGTCACCTGCACCGACGAACGCTGGGCCTGCGACACCAGGTTGGCCAGCGCCTCGGCCATTTCATTGAAGCCACTCTCGATGGCGCCGAATTCGTCCTTGCGGTCCAGGCTCAGACGCATGCTCAGGTCGCCGGAACGCAGCTTGTCGAGGGCGTGGACGATACGTTGCATCGGGGCGGTGATGGCGCGCATCAGCAGCAGGCCGCAGATCCCGGCGGCAATGATTGCCAGCACCAGCGAAACGATCATGCTGCCCTTGGCGGTGGCCACGGCGCTGACGATTTCGTTGGTGGCAGCGTCGGCCGACTCGCGATTGCGCTCGATCACCCCGTTGAGGTGTTTGCGCCCAGTCACCCACGCTGGCGTCAGGACTTCAGCGATCAGGCGTTCGGCTTCGGCGTAGTTTTTCTGCCGGTAGGTTTCCAGTACCTGGTCGACGGACTTGATGTAGTCCTGCTCCAGGCGCACGAACTCATTGAAGCTGGCCTGGTCATCATCTGTGCGAATGGTCGATTGGTAACTGGCCATGTGTTGCTTGAGGCGGTCATCGAAGCTCTTGAACAGCTCCAGATCCGCCGAGGTCACTTCGCGGTGATCGGAGAGGCCGACCAACTGCTGGCTGGTGACATAGCTGTCGACCCAGGCACTGCGGATCATCGAGCTGTAGTAGACCCCAGGAATGCTGTCGGACCCTACCGCTTCTTCGCTGGTCGAGATCGCCACCAAGCGTGAGTAGGCGGCCACGATCATCAGCAACATGATGGCGATGATCACGGCGAAACTTGCCAGGATCCGTTGGCGCAAGGTCCAGTTCTTCACATTCAGCCCTCAAGAATTCAGTGCGAGCGGGGAAAAATCGCCGAAGTATAGCCCAGGCGGGTTTGCCGTTCGCAGCTCAATTGCAGAGGATTGGGGCTGACATGCCCGCAACAATGGCCAAATGCCTAGCTATTGACCAGCAGCAAGCCTGACCTGGTTCTCCAGCTCCTGGCGCAAAGCCGGATCCAGGCGCAGCTGACGAGCCAGTTCGTCCAGGTAGGCGCGCTCCATGAAGTTTTCCTGGTCGACCATCATCACGCTGGCCAAGTACATCTCGGCGGCCATTTCCGGGGTTTGCGCAGCGCGCGCCACTTCGGCCGGATCCAGCGGTTTGTTCAGCTCGGCATGCAGCCAGTGTTGCAGCTCACGATCGCTATCGAGGCGGGTGAATTCGCCCTCGATCAGCTCGCGCTCGCGCTCGTCGATATGGCCGTCGGACTTGGCCGCTGCCACCAGTGCACGCAGCACCGCCTGGCTATGTTGCTCGACCTCGGCAGGCGGCAGCCGATCGAGCGTTTGTGGCTCGTGACGTTGGCCGGCGGCCTGGTTGGCCTGCCAGTTGCCATAGGCCTTGTAGGCCAACACGCCAAGCGCGGCCAGGCCACCGTAGGTGAGGACTTTGCCGCCATATTTGCGCGCACTCTTGTTGCCCAGCAGCAGGCCCATGGCGCTGCCCGCCAGCGCGCCCCCGCCAGCGCCGGACAGCAGACTGCCAAGGCCGCCAGCGCCCAAACCTGGCTTGCTGGAGGTGCCTTTGCCTGCTTGCTTGGCGAGCAGTTCCTGGCCGGACTTGAGCAGTTGATCGAGCAAACCCCGGGTGTTCATTCGCGAGTCTCCACGGTGCGAAAGGTAACGCCCAGAGTAAGGCTTGCCTGGCCGTTCGCCACGGGGGGATTTGCTTCCGGATGTTGCATACCCCGGCAAAAACACAACTAGACTCGACATCGCCTATCCGCTGCACCGGCGATAACCGCACTACGCTTATAACGATCGCTTCACTGCTTTCTTGATGACTGCCCGCCCCTACATCCGAACAAGAGGGAACACCATGTCAGTGCACAAGACCGCATTGCTCAGCGCCCTGAGCAGCGCCCTGCTGGCCAGCGCCAGCCTGCAGGCGGCCGAGCCGCTCAAGGCTGTAGGTGCCGGTGAAGGACAACTCGATATCATTGCCTGGCCCGGCTACATCGAGCGTGGTGAAAGCGACAAAGCCTACGACTGGGTCACAGGTTTCGAGAAGGACACCGGCTGCAAGGTCAGCGTCAAGACGGCGGCCACCTCCGATGAGATGGTCAGCCTGATGACTAAAGGTGGCTACGACCTGGTCACCGCCTCCGGCGATGCTTCGCTGCGGCTGATCGCCGGCAAACGCGTGCAGCCGATCAATACCGCGCTGATCCCTAACTGGAAGAATCTGGACCCACGCTTGCAGAACGGCGGCTGGTACGTGGTCGACCAGCAGGTCTATGGCACGCCCTACCAGTGGGGGCCGAACGTGCTGCTGTACAACACCAACGTGTTCAAACAGCCACCGACCAGCTGGGCCGTGGTGTTCGAGCCGCAAGCGTTGCCCGATGGTAAGCCGAACAAAGGCCGGGTGCAGGCCTACGATGGGCCGATTTACATTGCCGACGCCGCCCTGTACCTGAAATCGACCCAGCCCGCGCTGGGCATCCAGGACCCCTACGAGCTGAACGAAAGCCAATACCAGGCGGTACTCGATCTGCTACGCAAGCAACAACCGCTGGTGCACCGCTATTGGCACGATGCAACGGTGCAGATGAGCGACGTAAAGAACGAAGGCGTGGCCGCATCCAGCTCCTGGGGCTACATGGTCAACAGCCTGAAAGCCGATAACCAGCCGGTGGCCTCGACCATTCCCAAGGAAGGCGCCACTGGTTGGGCCGACACCACCATGCTGCACAGCCAGGCCAAGCACCCCAACTGCGCCTACAAATGGATGGATTGGTCACTGCAACCCAAGGTGCAGGGCGACGTGGCGGCCTGGTTCGGCTCGCTGCCGGCAGTACCGGCTGCCTGTACCGGCAGTGAACTGCTCGGCGCCGAAGGCTGCAAGACCAATGGTTTCGACAACTTCGACAAGATTGCCTTCTGGAAGACCCCGCAGGCTGCCGGCGGCAAATTTGTCCCCTATAGCCGCTGGACCCAGGACTACATCGCGATCATGGGTGGCCGCTAGCGCGCCGCAGCGTTTGCGTTACCAGCGATCCTTGTAGGCGCGGGCTTCCCAGCGCCTACCAGGATCGCGTGCTGATGACGTCAGGAGTCGCCATGCCACTAGCCGTCCAGTTCACCCAGGTCTCGCGAACCTTCGCTGAGGTCAAGGCCGTCGACCAGGTCAGCATCGACATCGAAGACGGCGAGTTTTTCTCCATGCTCGGCCCCTCAGGCTCGGGCAAGACCACTTGCCTGCGCCTGATCGCCGGCTTCGAGCAGCCCAGTAGCGGCTCGATCCGCATTCATGGCATCGAAGCCGCGGGCGTGCCGCCCTATCAGCGTGATGTCAACACCGTGTTCCAGGACTATGCGCTGTTCCCGCACATGAACGTGCGCGACAACGTCGCTTATGGCCTGAAGGTCAAAGGCGTCGGTAAACAGCAACGCCACGCTCGCGCCGACGAAGCCCTGGCGATGGTGGCCCTGGAGGGCTACGGCCAACGCAAGCCCGCGCAGTTGTCTGGCGGCCAGCGCCAGCGCGTTGCCCTCGCTCGCGCGCTGGTCAATCGCCCGCGGGTACTGCTGCTCGATGAACCGCTAGGCGCTCTGGATCTGAAGTTGCGCGAACAAATGCAGGGCGAGCTGAAGAAGCTACAGCGCCAACTGGGCATTACCTTCATATTCGTCACCCACGACCAGACCGAAGCGCTGTCGATGTCCGATCGGGTCGCGGTGTTCAACCACGGGCGCATCGAACAGGTGGATAGCCCACGCAACCTGTACATGAAACCGGCGACCACCTTCGTTGCCGAGTTCGTCGGCACCTCCAACGTGCTGCGCGGCGCGCTGGCCGAGCAGCTAAACGGCAGCCCGACGCCCTTCTCCATCCGCCCTGAACACATTCGCCTGGATGAGCTGAGCGCCGCCAGCCATGAGGTGCAGGTCAGCGGACTGCTGCACGATATCCAGTACCAAGGCAGCGCCACTCGCTACGAAGTGCAACTGGACAACGGCCAACTTCTGGCGGTGAGCCAGGCCAATGACCAGTGGCAGCAGCATCCACAGATCTGGCAGACCGGGCAGCGGGTACAGGCCCGTTGGCCACGGGAGGCGATGACGGCCCTCAAGGAAACCGTCATCGTCGAGGGCCAGTAGCATGAACCTGGCGCTGGACAAGCAGCATCCACATGCCCTTCGGCGCTTGTCCGATGTGCTGTATCGACGGCCCAACCTGTATCTGTTGCTGCTGTTGACCCCGCCTCTGCTGTGGTTCGGCGCCGTCTACCTGGGCTCATTGCTCAACCTGCTCTGGCAAGGTTTCTACACCTTCGACGACTTCACCATGGCGGTGACGCCGGATCTGACCCTGGCCAACTTCGCCGCGCTGTTCAACCCGGCCAACCTCGACATCATCCTGCGCACCCTGGGCATGGCCGTGGCGGTGTCGCTGGCCAGCGCCGTGCTGGCCTTCCCCATCGCCTACTACATGGCGCGCTACACCAGCGGCAAGACCAAGGCGTTTTTCTACATCGCGGTGATGATGCCGATGTGGGCCAGCTACATCGTCAAGACTTATGCCTGGACCCTGTTGCTGGCCAAGGGCGGAGTGGCCCAATGGTTTGTCCAGCAGCTGCATCTGGATGGCCTGCTGCAGCTGGTGTTGAGCGTGCCTGGGGTGGGCGGCAGCACCCTGTCGACGTCACACCTAGGCCGCTTCATGGTGTTCGTGTACATCTGGCTGCCATTCATGATCCTGCCGATCCAGGCCTCGCTCGAGCGCCTGCCGCCATCCTTGCTACAGGCCTCGGCGGATCTGGGCGCCAAGCCGCGACAAACCTTTACCCAAGTGATCCTGCCGCTGTCGGTGCCCGGGATTGCCGCAGGCTCGATCTTTACCTTCTCACTGACCCTGGGCGACTTCATCGTGCCGCAACTGATCGGCCCGCCGGGCTATTTCATTGGCAGCATGGTCTACGCCCAGCAAGGCGCCATCGGCAACATGCCGATGGCCGCCGCCTTCACCCTGGTGCCGATCGTGCTGATCGCGATCTACCTGGCTCTGGTCAAACGCCTGGGGGCCTTCGATGCACTCTGAAAAAGCCTCGCCGAGCCTGCGCCTGGCGGCGTGGGGTGGATTGCTGTTCCTGCATTTTCCGATCCTGATCATCCTGCTCTACGCCTTCAATACCGAAGATTCAGCGTTCAGCTTCCCGCCACGCGGCTTCACCTTGAAGTGGTTCGCCGTGGCATTCTCGCGCCCGGATGTGCTCGAGGCGATCAAGCTGTCGGTGCAAGTGGCTTGTCTGGCGACAGTCATCGCCCTGGTGCTCGGCACCCTGGCCTCGGCGGCACTGTACAAACGCAACTTCTTTGGCAAAGAAAGCATTTCGCTGCTGCTGATCCTGCCCATCGCCCTGCCCGGGATCATCACCGGTATCGCGCTGCTCTCGGCGTTCAAGAGCCTGGGCATCGAGCCGGGCATCTTCACCATCGTGGTGGGCCACGCGACCTTCTGCGTGGTGATCGTCTACAACAACGTCATCGCCCGCCTGCGGCGCACCTCGCAGAACCTGATCGAAGCGTCGATGGACCTGGGCGCCGACGGCTGGCAGACCTTTCGCTACATCATCCTGCCCAACCTCGGCTCGGCGCTGTTGGCCGGCGGCATGCTGGCGTTTGCCTTGTCATTCGACGAAATCATCGTCACCACCTTTACCGCCGGCCACGAACGCACCCTGCCGATCTGGCTGCTCAACCAACTCAGCCGCCCGCGTGATGTGCCGGTGACAAACGTGGTCGCCATGCTGGTGATGCTGGTGACCATGCTGCCGATCCTCGGCGCCTATTACCTGACCCGCGGCGGCGAAAGCGTTGCAGGCAGCGGCAAATGACCTTGGAGGACTCATCCATGCAAACCCACATGCTGATCAACGGCCGCCTGGTAGCGGGCGAAGGCCCGACCTGGACCGTGCTCGACCCGGCCACCGGCAGCGCACTGGCGCAGATCAACGAGGCCACCGAGGCCCAGGTCGACAGCGCCGTGCGCGCCGCTGACAAAGCCTTCAGCGACTGGTCGCAGACCAGCCCCAAGGACCGCTCCCTGGCGCTGCTGGCCCTGGCCGATACCATTGAGCAACATGGCGAGGAGCTTGCCGGTCTTGAATCGCAGAACTGTGGCAAGCCGCTCGCCGCCGCGCTGAATGATGAAATCCCGGCGATCGTCGACGTGTTCCGCTTCTTTGCTGGCGCCGCCCGCTGCCTGGGCGGCTCGGCCGCAGGCGAATACCTGCCCGGGCATACCTCGATGGTGCGCCGCGACCCACTCGGCGTGGTCGCCTCGATCGCGCCGTGGAACTACCCGCTGATGATGCTGGCCTGGAAGATCGCCCCGGCCTTGGCCGCCGGCAACAGCGTGGTGCTCAAACCCTCCGAGCTCACCCCGTTGACCGCCCTGCGCCTTGGCGAGCTGGCCCAGGACATCCTGCCCGCAGGGGTGCTGAACATTCTTTTCGGCCGTGGCCAGACCGTGGGCACACCACTGGTCACCCACCCCAGGGTGCGGATGGTTTCGCTGACCGGGTCTATTCCCACCGGCGCGCACATCATCAGCGCTACTGCCGATAGCGTAAAACGCATGCACATGGAACTGGGCGGCAAGGCCCCGGTGATCGTCTTCGATGACGCCGACCTGGACGCGGCCATCGAAGGCATTCGCACCTTTGGCTTCTATAACGCCGGGCAAGATTGCACTGCCGCGTGCCGGCTGTATGTGCAGGAGGGCATTTATGAGCGCTTCGTCGAACAACTCGGCCAAGCGGTGGCGAGCATCAAGCCAGGCTTGCAGAAAGACGCCGACACCGAGCTTGGCCCACTGATCAGCGCGTTGCACCGCGACAAAGTGGCCGGCATCGTCCAACGCGCCATTGCCCAGCCGCACATCCGCCTGGTCACCGGCGGCAAATCGCTGCCTGGGGATGGCTTCTTCTTCGAGCCCACGGTGCTGGCCGATGCCCAGCAGGATGACGAGATCGTGCGCCAGGAAGTGTTCGGCCCGGTGGTCTCGGTCACCCGCTTCAGCGATGAGGCCCAGGCGCTGGCGTGGGCCAACGACTCCGAGTACGGCCTGGCGTCTTCAGTCTGGACCCGCGACAGCGGCCGCGCCCACCGCTTTGCGGCGCGCTTGCAGTATGGCTGCACCTGGGTCAATACCCACTTCATGCTCGTCAGCGAAATGCCCCATGGCGGGCAGAAGCATTCTGGGTATGGCAAGGACATGTCGATGTATGGGCTGGAGGACTACACCTGCGTGCGGCATGTGATGATCAAGCATTAGCCGCAGAGCTGCGCCGACTGAGCCCCTTAAATCAGTCGGCCAACTTTGGGATCTCTCCTACGATCGCAGATGCTCTTACCTACTCCCAGCTAATTGAGCTCAGGCGTCTGGTATCATAATCTGATACCATTAATAATCATCAGCGAACCACCCTGGAAGCAGTCTTCCAAAAGCCAGTTCCCAGAACTCTGGAATGGGTGCGCCTGGAATCACTTCTGGTATCGCTTGGCGCGAAAGTCATTGAAGGTAGGGGATCTCGAGTTCGCTTCGAACTCAACGACGCAGTGGCAACCTTTCACCGCCCTCATCCCGATAAACACGCCAAGCCCTACCAATTGCGAGGCGCCCGCCAGTTCCTTGAGCAGGCAGGAGTAATAACATGAATGTCATGACCTACCGCGGCTACGCCGCTCGCATCGAATACAGCGACGAAGACCAACTACTGATCGGACATGTCGCCGGCATACGCGATGTGATCGGCTTCCATGGCGAATCGATCAGTGAACTACGCCATGCATTCGAAGAAGCCGTGGACGATTATCTTGAGACCTGTGAACGATTGGGTCGCGAACCTCAGAAGGCTTACTCCGGCAAGCTCAGCCTTCGTCTGGAGCCCGCCCTTCACGCCAGCGTGGCAGCTAAGGCCGAGCTGGCGGAAAAGAGCATCAATCAGTGGGTAAGCGATATCCTCAGCCGAGCAGCGTATAGCTGAAACTCGATGCGATGACACAGGCACTGCGCAGCGTTGCTAATCCCTTAGATCCGACTCATGGATCGGATTCGCCCGGCTGGTCGCACGCTGATATTGCGCAGGCCAAGTCGCCTTGTTGCCACCCAGATCGTCATCGGCATGCAGCGGCCAGTATGGATCGCGCAACAGTTCACGGGCCAGGAAGATCACGTCAGCCTGGCCGGTGCGCAGGATGTGCTCGGCCTGGGCGGGTTCGGTGATCATGCCGACGGTGCCAGTGGCGATTTCCGACTCTTTGCGCACGCGCTCGGCGAAGCGGGTTTGGTAGCCGGGGCCGGTAGGGATCTCGGCGTTGACCGAGGTACCGCCTGAAGAAACGTCGATCAGGTCGACCCCGATCACCCGCAGTCGGCGCGCCAGCTCCACGGTTTCGTCGGGGTTCCAACCGTCTTCCACCCAATCGGTGGCCGAAACCCGGACGAACAGCGGCAGCTCTTGCGGCCATACCTTGCGTACGGCTTCGGTGACTTGCAGGGTCAGGCGGATGCGGTTTTCAAAGCAACTGCCGTACTCATCACGGCGCTGATTACTCAGCGGTGAAAGGAATTGATGCAGCAGATAGCCATGGGCGGCGTGGATCTCTACGACCTTGAAGCCCGCAGCCAGGGCGCGCTCGGCCGATTTGACGAAGGCAGCGACGACATCCTGGATCTCGTCCGTGCTCAACTCCCGTGGTGAGGTGTGTTCCGGGTCGAAGGCAATTTTTGACGGGCCAACAGGCTGCCAGCCGCCGTCTTCGGGTTTTACGCTGCCATGTTTGCCGAGCCAGGGTCGGTGGGTGCTGGCCTTACGGCCGGCGTGGGCCAGCTGGATACCTGGGACCGAACCTTGGGCGGTGATAAACCGAGTGATCCGCTGTAGGGGCTGGATTTGCACGTCATCCCAGAGGCCGAGGTCTTCAGCGGTTATGCGGCCATCGGCGGTGACCGCTACCGCTTCGGTGATCACCAGGCCGGCCCCGCCTACCGCGCGACTGCCCAAGTGGACCAGGTGCCAGTCGTTGGCCAGGCCGTCAGCGGCGGAATACTGGCACATGGGCGAGACAGCGATGCGGTTGGGCAGCGTTAGCTGGCGCAGGGTGTAAGGCTCAAGCAGCAGGCTCATGAGGGCACCTCCCAAGGACTCCAAATGGTTGACCGGCCCGGACACTCATGCGCGTCCTTGGCCCGATACCGGTTTCTTTGAGCCTAGACTAGATTCACTTGGGGTATGGGGTGGGAGGTTGGATTGTGGGCTTGGGCTTGGGCTTGGGCTTGGGTTTTGGCTTTTAGAGGTTTGAGCATATCCATTGGCGTGGGTGGCGCTGAATCACCTTTCCGCCCTTACGGCGGGTCACTTTTGGTCGTGGCCAAAAGTAACCAAAAGCCGTGCGCTCCACCATCAGTCCCGCCCGTGGCGGGATCCCCTCGCTTCGGTGCCTTCCGGGCCCGCGCGACCTACGATTTGCTACGCAAATCTACATC
>NZ_JBICKL010000062.1:0-14541 GCF_043104195.1 Pseudomonas sp. xss_2 | reverse complement strand
GCAGCGTAGGGCCGGATGGTGGAGCGCAGCCTTTTTTGGTTACTTTTTGGGGCGTTTGCCAAAAAGTGACCCGCCGTAAAGGCGGAAAGGTGATTCAGCGTCTCCATCGCAAATGGATATACACACCCCACCTCAAAACCCACCACAACAAACCCCAAAATTATTTTTACGCGATCCCCCCCCAACGCCCGTCTCGTTATAGCCAATGCAACTGATTCTTGTTTTGACCAAGAACCGACAGCACCTATAACAGCCCGCGCGTCAGGGAGCGCCTCCGATGTCCACAGGTCCAACTCGCCCATCTCCATCTTCCCGCCGCATGGGGCAACTGTCCCTGCTCAGCTTGGCCCTGCTCGCCAGCGGCACCTGCAGCCTGCCAGCCCTGGCCGCAGAACCCACCCAGGCCAGCACCCCACGCATGGGCGACTACCGCTTCGCCATCACCCAGCAACCGCTGGTCGCCGCGATCAATGCCTTCAGCGAAGTCACCGGCTGGCAGGTCGGCTTCACCGCCGAAGTCGCCGAGGGCGTATCCTCGCCTGGCGTTCAGGGCTCGCTGCCACCCGAAGCCGCCCTCAAGCGCCTGCTGCACGGCACCGGTCTGAGCTATCGCAAAATCAGCAACGGCAATGTGGTGCTCGAACGCCAGTCGACCGGTAACACTATCGCCCTGCAGCAACTGACCGTCAGTGCCACCCGCAGCGCCCAAGACATTAGCCAGGTGCCAAGCACCGTCAGCGTGCAGACCCGCGAGCAACTGGACCGGCAGAACGTCAATGACATCCAGCAACTGGTCCGCTACGAGCCCGGCGTTTCCGTCGGTGGCACCGGTCAACGCAGTGGCCTGAACGGCTACAACATTCGCGGTATCGATGGCGAACGCGTCCTGACCCAGGTCGACGGCGTGTCGATCCCCGACAGCTTCTTCTACGGGCCCTACGCCCAGACCCAACGCAACTACGTCGACCCGGAGATCGTCAAACGCGTCGAGATCCTGCGCGGTCCGGCCTCGGTGCTGTACGGCAGCAATGCCATCGGCGGTGCAGTCAGCTACTTCACTCTCGACCCACAAGACATCATCAAGCCCGGCAAGGACGTCGGCGCTCGCCTCAAGACCGGCTACAGCTCGGCCGACGAGAGCTGGCTGACCTCCGCCACCGTCGCTGGCCGGCACGGCGACTTCGATGGCCTGCTGCACCTGAGCCAGCGCAATGGCCACGAGACCGAATCCTACGGCGGGCATGGCGGCAGCGGCCTGTCGCGTACCGAGGCCAACCCTGAAGACGTACGTACCACCAACGTGCTGGCCAAGCTCGGCTGGAATTACGCCGACGATGCCCGGCTGGGGTTCACCTACGAGCGCTACAAGGATGATCGCGACCAGAATGTCCTCAGCGCAGTCGGCGGCCCCTTCGGCAACGGCGTTGGCATCGGCATGTACGAGAGCCGCCTGGGCAATGACACCGTCACCCGTGAACGTTTCGGCATCAACCACGAGTTCGCCTTGGATTCGCTGCTGGCCGATCACGTGAAGTGGAGCCTCAACTACCAGATCGCCAAGACCGACCAGCAGACCGAAGAAATCTATGCACCCTTCGTGCGGCGCGTGCTGCGTACTCGCGAGACCACCTACAAAGATCGCCAATGGGTAGTCGATGCCCAACTGGACAAAGCCTTCAGCATCGGCGCCACTGAGCATCTGCTGACCTACGGCGCCACCTTCAAGCGCGAGCAAGTCACCGGCATGCGCACAGGCTACGGCACTTGCCTGGCATTTGGCCGCAACTGCGCCGGCGCCGGCGCAGACAGCCCGGACGATCGACTGAACGTCAGCGACTTCCCCGACCCGACCGTCAAGACCTACAGCGTGTTCGCCCAGGACGAGATCCGTTGGAACAACTGGACCTTCCTGCCCGGCGCCCGTTACGACTACACGCGCATGGAGCCGAAGATCACCCAAGCGTTCCTCGCCGGGCTGGACAGCGACAACTCGGGTGCGCCCGCCAGCATCGACGACTCGCCGAAGAAATGGCACCGCGTATCGCCCAAGTTGGGGGTGACCTATGCCTTCAACGACCACTACACCTGGTACGGCCAATACGCCGAAGGCTTCCGCACACCGACCGCCAAGTCGATGTACGGCCGCTTCGACAACCCGACCCTGGGTTATCGCGTAGAAGGCAACCCCAACCTTGAGCCCGAAAAAAGCAAAAGCTACGAGACTGGCCTGCGGGGCAACTTCGATGCCGGCAACTTCGACGTGGCGGTGTTCTACAACAAGTACCGCGATTTCATCGACGAGGATGCGGTGCAGGCCGCCGACCTCGGCCCGACCTTCAGCGCTGGCAACATCAAGCACGCGACCATCAAGGGCGCCGAGTTCAAAGGCCGCCTGAACCTCGATCACTTTGGCGCGCCGCAAGGTCTCTATACCCAGACCTCGATCGCTTACGCCCACGGTCGCAACGATGACAACGGCCAGCCGCTGAACAGTGTCAACCCGCTGACCGGTGTGTTCGGCCTGGGTTATGAGCAAGCCAACTATGGCGGCCTGCTGAGCTGGACGCTGGTCAAGCGCAAGAGCCGGGTCGACGACAGTGCCTTCTTCGCACCCGACGGCACCAGCAAGCAGTTCCGCACTCCCGGCTATGGCGTGCTGGACCTGAGCGGTTTCTACAAAGTGACCGACGACATCACCGTCAATGCCGGGCTGTACAACCTGACCGACAAGAAATATTGGCAGTGGGATTCGGTACGCGGCTATGACGGGCAGGGTGAAGCCGGCGCGACCCAGCCAGCCAATCTGGACCGCCTGACCATGCCTGGGCGCAACTTCGCCATCAACGTGGTCTGGGATATCTGACCCAATCCAGCAGCGACTTATCACGCGATACACCCGCCCCCACCTTCTTCGCGCTTCTGGTGGGCGCGGGGTCGCCCCACGCTGAGGCCACTACCGACACAACGCAGGTGAGGTTTTTTTACTGTTCTGCGTCTTCTTGTTCGTCTTGTCATTAGACACCCTATTTCCCAAGGATCGACCATGACCACCGCCACCACCGCCGAGCGCCCGAGCCTGCGCTCGCAACGCCTGAACCAGATCACCCACGCGCCCCACAGCGAGCTGGACGTGCTGGTCAAATCCCACGCGCCGTTCGACAGCCGAGAGAGCTTTGCGCGCTTCGTGGTCGCCCAGTACCTGTTCCAATCCGAACTGCAGGCGCTGTACACCGACCCGCAGCTGATCGCCATCGTCCCTGACCTGGCCGAGCGCTGCCGCGCCGAGCAAGCCCGCCTGGACCTGGCTGACCTCGACACCGAAGTCCCAGCGCCGGTAGCCGGTGCCCTGAGCAAACCGAGCCTGGGCGAGGCGATGGGCTGGATCTTCGTCTCTGAAGGCTCCAAACTGGGCGCCGCGTTCCTGATCAAACGCGCGGTGGCCCTGGAGCTGTCGGACAGCTTTGGCGCGCGGCACCTGGGCGAGCCGGCCGGCGGTCGCGCCGAGGGCTGGAAGCAGTTCACCCGCATCCTCGATGGCCTGGAGCTGTCGGCCGAAGAAGAAGCTGCTGCCGAGCGTGGCGCAGTCGCCGCCTTCGAGCGCTTCACTCAGCTGCTCAAGCACGCCTACGCTGCAGACGCGGCGCTGGCCTGATACGCTTTACCCGGCCACAGATCTTGTGGCCGGCCGTTTTTGCAGTGAGACCATGACCCGACCTGCCCGCTCGAAACTTGCCCGCCTGCTGTATGGAATCCTGGCCTACGTGAGCCTGGGGATCGGCCTGGTCGCTATCGTCATTCCTGGCCTGCCGACCACCGAGTTCATTCTCCTCGCCGCCTGGGCGGCAACTCGCAGCTCGCCGCGCTTGAGTGCCTGGCTGGAGAATCACCGGCTGTTCGGGCCGATCCTGTACAACTGGCGCAACGGCAAGGTCATCCAGCGTCGGGCCAAGATCAGCGCGACGATCAGCATGCTGCTGTGCGCCGGGGTGATGCTGACCTTCCTTGAACACCATTGGCCGGTGTTCCTGGCGATCGCCGGCATGACCCTGGGCAACCTGTGGATCTGGTCGCGGCCTGAGCGAGCAACGCCACCTGCAACGAGCTGCAACGCCCGCTGAGATTTGCGTCTCGGCGCCGGATGTACTGCAATGGGATCGATCAAGGAGGATCCTGCATGCAGCCGTTGCTCGACACCATCAGCCAAGCACTGACCCTTAACCCCGCCTCTTTGCGCTGGCAGGGCGTCGGCAGCTTGCCCTCGACCTACGCTGTCAGCGAGCTTGCCGCCGCCAGCATCGGCGCCGCCGGCCTGGCCTTGGCGCGCTTGCTTGAACAACAAACCGACAATTGCCCATTGGTGCGCGTCGACCGACGCCTGGCCTCGTTCTGGTTCGCCAGCAGCCTGCGCCCACAAGGCTGGCAGCCGCCAGGGCTGTGGGATGCGATCGCCGGGGACTACGCCTGCGCCGACGGCTGGATCCGCCTGCATACCAATGCCCCACATCACCGCGCCGCCGTCGAGCGGGTACTGGGCAGCTGTGCCAATCGCAACGAGATAGCCAGCAAGGTAGCGAGCTGGAGCGCCGACCAGCTGGAGTCTGCGCTAGTCGCTGCTGGCGGTTGTGCGGCGCGGATGCGCAGCTGGCTTGACTGGTGCGCGCATCCTCAAGGCCAGGCGGTCAATGCGCAGCCGCTGATCCTGGGCGAAACCTTCGCCAGCGATACCCCGCTGAAATGGCGCGGCACTACCCAGCGGCCATTGGCGGGGATCAAGGTACTCGACCTTACGCGCATCCTCGCCGGCCCCATCGCCACCCGCCTGCTGGCCGGCTTTGGCGCACAGGTGCTGCGTATCGATCCCCCGGGCTGGGAAGAGCCGGCAGTGGTTGCCGAAGTCACCCTGGGCAAGCGCTGCGCGCGCCTGGATTTGCGCGATCGAGCCGATCGCCTGGTGTTCGAGCGGCTGTTGGGCGATGCCGACATCCTCGTTCACGGCTATCGCGCAGATGCACTCGAGCGACTGGGCCTTGGCCATGAACGACGGCGCCAGCTCAACCCCGGGCTGATCGATGTCAGCCTCAACGCCTATGGCTGGAGTGGCCCCTGGAAGGAGCGGCGCGGCTTCGACAGCCTGGTGCAGATGAGCACTGGGATTGCCCGCGAAGGCATGCGCTGGCAGCAGGCGAACCAGCCTGTGCCGCTGCCGGTACAGGCGCTGGACCATGCCACTGGCTACCTGATGGCGGCCGAGGCGATCCGTGCCCTGGAAGAGCGCCTGCGCAGCGGCGCAGGGAGCCGCGCACGTTTGTCGCTGGCGCGTACGGCGAAACTGCTGGTCGAGCATGGGACAGTGGGGGATGACTTGCCATTGGCGGCGCAGACGGTGGATGACCTGGATCTGCATCTGGAGCAAACGCCGTGGGGATTGGCGCAGCGGCTCAAGGGGCCGTTGACGGTGGGCGATGCCGTTTTGCGTTGGGATTTCGGCGCCTGCGAGCTGGGATCTGCAGCACCACACTGGTGACCTCTACAGCGCATCGCGTTGTAAGCCCGCTACAGGGTCAGCGCCGCAATTGAGCCTTGCACTGTACCTGAGCGGGCTTGCCCCGCGATGCGATAGCTGCAGCACCCTATCGATTCAAAGACTCAGCAACCCTGAATACAGCGCATAGGCCGCCAACCCCGCGCCCACCAGCACCGCGGCAAAAATCAACTTCTCCCAGCTAGTAAACAGGGCCTGCCCCTGCTCATGCTTGGCCCGGGCGAACAGAATCACCCCCGGCGCATAGAGCAAGGCCGACAACAGCAGGTACTTCAGCCCCCCGGCATACAGCAGCCAGATGGCGTAAATCAGCGCCACTCCCGCAACCAATAAATCCTTGCGTCGCAGATTGGCCTGGCCTTCATAGCCCTCCCCGCGCACCGCCAGCAGCACCGCATAGGCCGCCGACCACAGATACGGCACCAGGATCATCGACGAGGCCAGGTAAATCAGGCTGGTGTAAGTCCCTGCTGAAAACAGCGTGATCAGCAAGAACCCTTGGATCATGCAGTTGGTCAGCCACAAGGCATTGGCTGGCACTTGGTTGGCATTCTCCCGGGTCAGAAAGCGTGGCATGGTCTTGTCGCGGGCGGTGGCGAAGAGGATCTCCGCGCACAGCAGCGCCCACGACAGCAGCGCACCGAGTAGCGACACCGCCAGGCCGATGCTGATCAGCAAGGCCCCCCATGGGCCGACGATGTGTTCGAGCACCGAGGCCAACGATGGATTCTGCAACCCGGCCAGCTCAGGCTGGGTCATGACCCCCAGCGACAGCACGTTGACCAGCACCAGCAAGGCCAACACCCCAAGAAAACCGATCACCGTCGCCTTGCCCACGTCCGAGCGGCGCTGCGCTCGCCCCGAATAAACGCTGGCGCCTTCGATGCCGATGAACACAAACACCGTCACCAGCATCATGTTGCGCACCTGCTCCATGACGCTACCGAACTGGGGGTTGCTCAGGCCCCAGATATCGCGGGTGAAGATATCGGCTCGGAAGGCAAAGGCAGCAATCACTATGAACATCAGCAGTGGCAACACCTTGGCCACCGTGGTCACCTGGTTGATGAACGCCGCTTCCTTGATCCCGCGCAGGACCAAAAAGTGCACCGCCCACAGCAGCAACGAGGCGCAAGCGATGGCGATCGGCGTGTTGCCCTCGCCGAACACCGGAAAGTAAAAACCCAAGGTACTGAACAGCAGGACGAAGTAACCGACGTTGCCCAACCAGGCGCTGATCCAGTAGCCCCACGCTGACGAAAAGCCCATGTACTCGCCAAACCCAGCCTTGGCGTAGGCATACACCCCCGAATCCAGCTCCGGCTTGCGATTGGCCAGCGTCTGGAACACGAAGGCCAAGGCCAGCATGCCCACGGCGGTAATGCCCCAGCCGATCAGCACGGCGCCGACATCGGCGCGCGCTGCCATGTTCTGCGGCAACGAGAAAATCCCACCGCCGATCATCGAGCCGACCACCAAGGCGATCAACGCGCCGAGCCGCAGTTTTTGTCCCGGCTCGCTCATGGCGCCTCCCGATCAGTACCCAGAAAAAGGCCCGCCCAGCGGCCTCGGCGGCGCAGTGTCATACCCATGTAACACCCCTTGCATTCATATATAGCGGCGGCGCTTTTATATTAGACCACGTGATGAAATCTGCCGGGCTCATAACTAGCCCGTCTATGCAGCTGGCAACTAACCCTGCCGGACATGTGGATATATCCACGTCGTTCAGGATACCACCGTCTTTTTCCTGAAAAATTTGCTTCTTACTCAAAAGCGACTAGCTTCAAAGTTCGCAGGCGAAACAGAGCGTTTGCTCTAGATGTACATGGAGGTGCCAGCGCACAAGGCCTGCGGCAGAGCTGTCGGCACTCTCCAGGAGACGCGTGAAGGATTTTTCTCACTTTACGTCGTCATGAACTGATCTACATCAGCGAATGACCCCGGCGTCAGTTTTATTCTGTCGTCAACTTTCTCCTGGTACGGAGTTGTTAAATGTCTGATTCCCCCGAAAAACTAAAACTCGGTGCACTTGTTGCACTTGTCGTCGGCTCGATGATTGGCGGCGGGATCTTCTCCTTGCCGCAAAACATGGCCGCCAGCGCCGGTGTCGGTGCCGTGCTGATCGGCTGGGCCATCACCGCGGTGGGCATGCTCACCTTGGCCTTCGTGTTCCAGACCCTGGCCAACCGTAAACCTGACCTCGATGGCGGGGTGTATGCCTACGCCAAGGCCGGTTTTGGCGACTACATGGGCTTCTCTTCAGCATGGGGTTACTGGATCAGCGCCTGGTTGGGCAACGTCGGTTACTTCGTCTTGCTGTTCAGTACTCTGGGCTACTTCTTCCCGATCTTCGGTGAGGGCAATACCCCGGCGGCGGTGATCGGCGCGTCGATCCTGCTCTGGGCAGTGCACTTTCTGGTGCTGCGCGGGATCAAGGAAGCGGCGTTCATCAACCTGGTCACCACCGTGGCCAAGGTCGTGCCGCTGGCGCTGTTCGCCCTGATCTGCCTGTTCGCCTTCAAGCTCGACGTGTTCACCGCCGACATCTGGGGCCTGGGCTCGCCAGACCTGGGCAGCGTGATGAACCAGGTGCGCAACATGATGCTGGTCACCGTCTGGGTGTTCATCGGCATCGAGGGCGCGAGCATCTTCTCCTCACGGGCAGAAAAACGCTCGGACGTGGGTAAAGCCACGGTCATCGGCTTCATCACCGTGCTGCTGTTCCTGGTGCTAGTCAACGTGCTGTCGATGGGCGTGATGACTCAACCTGAGCTGGCCAAGCTGCAGAACCCGTCGATGGCGGCCGTGCTTGAGCACGTGGTCGGCCACTGGGGTGCGGTGCTGATCAGCGTCGGCCTGATCATCTCGCTGCTGGGTGCCCTGCTGTCGTGGGTACTGCTGTGTGCGGAGATCATGTTCGCCGCCGCCAAAGACCACACCATGCCGGAGTTCCTGCGCCGCGAGAACGCCAACCATGTGCCGGCCAATGCCCTGTGGCTGACCAACGCCATGGTGCAGATCTTCCTGGTCATCACCCTGTTCTCGGCCAGTACCTATCTGTCGCTGATCTACCTCGCCACCTCGATGATCCTGGTGCCTTACCTGTGGTCGGCGGCCTACGGCTTCCTCATGGCCTTGCGCGGCGAGACCTATGAACAAGCCCCCGGCGAGCGCAACAAAGACCTGATCATCGGCGCCATCGCCCTGCTCTATGCGGTCTGGCTGCTGTATGCCGGCGGGGTCAAGTACCTGCTGCTGTCGGCCCTGCTGTATGCCCCTGGCGCGATCCTGTTCGCCAAGGCCAAGCGCGAACTGGGCCAACCGATTTTTACCAACGTGGAGAAGCTGATCTTCGCCGCCGTAGTCGTGGGCGCGCTGGTTGCGGCCTATGGCCTGTACGACGGATTCCTGACTCTGTAATCACTGAATTTGCATGATGGAGGCAATGAACCATGTCCACCGATAAAGTTAAGTACGGCGTCCATTCCGAAGCCGGCAAACTGCGCAAAGTGATGGTTTGCTCCCCGGGCCTTGCCCACCAGCGCCTGACCCCGAGCAACTGCGACGACCTGTTGTTCGATGACGTCATCTGGGTCAACCAGGCCAAGCGCGACCACTTCGACTTCGTCACCAAAATGCGTGAGCGCGGTATCGAAGTGCTGGAAATGCACAACCTGCTGACCGAGACCATCCAGAATCCTGAAGCGCTGAAATGGATCCTCGATCGCAAGATCACCCCAGACACCGTTGGCGTGGGCCTGACCAACGAGGTGCGCAGCTGGCTCGAAGGGCTGGAGCCACGCAAGCTGGCCGAGTTCCTGATCGGCGGCGTGGCCGGTGAAGACCTGCCCGACAGCGAAGGCGCCAGCGTGATCAAGATGTACCGCGACTACCTGGGCCACTCCAGCTTCCTCCTCGACCCGCTGCCCAACACCCAGTTCACCCGTGACACCACCTGCTGGATCTACGGTGGCGTGACCCTGAACCCGATGTACTGGCCAGCGCGCCGTCAGGAAACCCTGCTGACCAGCGCGATCTACAAGTTCCACCCCGAGTTCACCGGCGCCGACTTCGAAGTCTGGTACGGCGACCCGGACAAAGACCACGGCAAGGCCACCCTGGAAGGCGGCGACGTCATGCCGATCGGCAATGGCGTGGTGTTGATCGGCATGGGCGAGCGCACCTCGCGCCAAGCCATCGGCCAACTGGCTCAATCGCTGTTCGCCAAGGGCGCGGTGGAAAAAGTGGTGGTCGCCGGCCTGCCGAAATCTCGTGCTGCGATGCACCTGGATACGGTGTTCAGCTTCTGCGACCGCGACCTGGTCACGGTCTTCCCGGAAGTGGTCAAAGAGATCGTGCCGTTCGTCATCCGCCCAGACAGCAGCAAGCCGTATGGCATGGATGTACGTCGCGAGAACAAATCGTTCATCGAGGTGGTGGCCGAGTCGCTCAACCTCAAGCAACTGCGCGTAGTCGAAACCGGCGGCAACAGCTTCGCCGCCGAACGCGAACAGTGGGATGACGGTAACAACGTAGTGGCCGTGGAGCCTGGCGTTGTCATCGGCTACGACCGCAACACCTACACCAACACCCTGCTGCGCAAGGCCGGAGTGGAAGTCATCACCATCAGCGCCGGTGAGCTGGGCCGCGGCCGTGGCGGTGGCCACTGCATGACCTGCCCAATCATTCGCGACCCAATCGACTACTAAACGACCATCAACCCGGCCGCGCTTACAAAGCGCCGGCCGGGCCGATTACCGAACTCAAGGAGAATCATCATGGCGTTCAACATTCATAACCGTAACTTGCTCAGCCTGGAACACCACACCACGCGCGAGTTGCGTTACCTGCTCGACCTGTCCCGCGATCTGAAACGCGCCAAGTACACCGGTACCGAGCAGCAACACCTGAAGGGCAACAACATCGCCCTGATCTTCGAAAAGACCTCGACCCGCACCCGCTGTGCATTCGAAGTCGCCGCTTATGACCAGGGCGCCAACGTTACCTACATCGACCCCAATTCCTCGCAGATTGGCCACAAAGAGAGCATGAAGGACACCGCCCGCGTGCTCGGGCGCATGTACGACGCGATCGAGTACCGTGGTTTCAAGCAGGAAATCGTCGAGGAGCTGGCCAAGTTCGCTGGCGTACCGGTATTCAACGGCCTGACCGATGAATATCACCCGACCCAAATGATCGCCGACGTGCTGACCATGCGCGAACACAGTGACAAGCCGATCCACGACATCAGCTACGCCTACCTGGGCGACGCCCGTAACAACATGGGCAACTCGCTGCTGCTGATCGGCGCCAAGCTCGGCATGGACGTACGTATCGCCGCGCCCAAGGCACTGTGGCCACATGATGACCTGGTCGAGCGCTGCAAGAAGTACGCAGAAGAAAGCGGTGCGCGCATCACCCTCACCGAAGACCCGAAAGCAGCGGTCAAAGGCGTGGACTTCGTGCATACCGACGTTTGGGTATCGATGGGTGAGCCGGTCGAAGCCTGGGGCGAACGTATCCAGCAACTGCTGCCCTACCAGGTCAATGCCGAGTTGATGAAAGCCACCGGCAACCCACGGGCCAAGTTCATGCACTGCCTGCCGGCGTTCCACAACTCCGACACCAAGGTCGGCAAACAGATCGCCGAGCAGTATCCGAACCTGAAGAACGGCATCGAAGTGACCGACGACGTGTTCGAGTCGCCAGCGTGCATCGCCTTCGAGCAGGCGGAAAACCGCATGCATACGATCAAAGCGATTCTGGTCTCGACCCTGGCTGACCTGTAACCCCCGAGCAGGGGGCTTTTGTGGGAGCGGGCTGGCCCCGCGATAGCGCCAGCCGCAACGACGCCATCGCGGGGCAAGCCCGCTCCCACGGGCCCGTCCCATATTCTCTCTGAAGGACACTTCATCATGCGTATCGTTGTTGCATTGGGCGGCAACGCCCTGCTACGCCGCGGCGAGCCGATGACCGCTGACAACCAGCGCGCCAATATCCGCACCGCCACCGAGCAAATCGCCAAGATCCACCCTGGTAACGAACTGGTCATCGCCCACGGCAACGGCCCGCAGGTCGGCCTGCTGTCGCTTCAGGCGCTGTCCTACAGACCCGACGAAGCCTACCCGCTGGATGTGCTCGGCGCTGAAACCGAAGGCATGATCGGCTACATGATCGAACAGGAGCTGGGCAACCTGCTGGACTTCGAAGTGCCGTTCGCCACCCTGCTGACCCAGGTCGAAGTCGACGCCAATGACCCGGCCTTCAAAGACCCGACCAAGTTCATTGGTCCGGTCTACTCCAAGGAAGACGCCGAGCGCCTGGCCAAGGAAAAAGGCTGGGTGGTCAAGGCCGACGGCGACAAGTACCGGCGAGTGGTTGCCAGCCCCAAGCCCAAGCGCATTTTCGAAATCCGCCCGATCAAGTGGCTGCTGGAAAAAAGCAGCATTGTCATCTGTGCCGGCGGCGGCGGCATTCCGACCATGTACGACGAAAATCGCAAGCTCAAGGGCATCGAAGCGGTGATCGACAAAGACCTGTGTTCGGCGCTGCTCGCCGAACAGCTGGAGGCCGACCTTCTGATCATCGCCACCGACGTGGATGCGGCCTATATTGATTGGGGCAAGCCGACGCAGAAAGCCATTGCCCAGGCGCACCCCGACGAACTCGAGCGCCTAGGCTTCGCCGCCGGTTCCATGGGGCCGAAGGTGCAGGCCGCCAGTGACTTTGCCCGTAACACCGGCAAGGTCGCGGTGATCAGCTCGCTGGAAAACATCGAGGACATCGTCAAAGGCACTGCCGGCACCCGTGTTTCCACGGCCCAGCCAGGTATCAGCTACCGTTGAATGCAGTTGGCGGGTGCTCGGCACCCGCCGTTTCAACCTTCCGGAGGATTGCACTGTGGCTCAGTTCCAACCTGGTCATGTACACATCGAACGTACCGCGCTCAACACCAATGATCACAGCTACGATCTGAACATCAACTACGAGGTAGCCCAGGACCCCAGGGAAGGCCGCGGTATCCAGTTCCACATGCATGGCAGCATCGAGGGCAAGCCGGTGGACGAGAAGTTCTTTCTCGCCAAGGACCAGGTCTTGCCGAGTTTTCTCAGCCTGGCCACGCGCAAGGCCCAGAGCTACCTGCCAGCGCCGAAGAAATTCGAGTCGCTAGGATCGACGCACAAGATCTACGACCTGATGTTCGAAGACATCCGCGTCCAACTGGATGTGAAGTCTGGCGATCCGATCAAGCCTGAGCATCTGGAGTAACCCGCATCAGGGCTGCTGCGCAGCCCATCGCAGGCTGCGCCAGCTCCCACACCTGCTGCTCCTGCAGCACCCAACACGTCCCCTTTTGGATCTGGCGCAGCCTGCGATGGGCCGCGAAGCGGCCCCAGATAAGGCATACTTGCGCATCTGCTCGCCCAAAGCCCGAAACTCCCATGCGCATCCACGTCAGCTTCATCGACCGCGTCGGCATCACCCAGGAAGTCCTGGCCCTGCTCGGTGCCCGCAACCTCAACCTGGACGCCGTGGAAATGGTCCCGCCGAACGTCTACATCGACGCCCCGACCCTCAGCCCCGCAGTGCTCGAAGAGCTCCACGACGCCCTGTTCGAAGTGCACGGCGTGCAGTCGGTGGAAGTGGTCGACATCCTCCCCGGCCAGCGTCGCCATTTGCAGCTCGATGCCCTGCTCGCGGCCATGAGCGACCCAGTGCTGGCGGTGGACAGCGCCGGCAAGGTGCTGCTGGCCAACCCGGCCCTGATAGCCCTCTGCGGGCGGGAGTCGGCTGGGCGTTCGGTCGGTGAATTGTTCAAAGACCCCGACCTGCTCCAGGCGCTGCTGGACAACAACTTCCACCTGCCGATGCGCGAGATGCAGCTCGACGGCCAGAGCCTGCTGCTCGATGCCACGCCAATTACCAACGCCGGTGGCCTGCTCACCTTGTATCCGCCCAACCGCATGGGCGAACGCTTGTCAGCGCTGCACCACGATCACGCCGAAGGCTTTGACGCACTGCTCGGCGACTCCCCGGCCATCCGCACCCTCAAGGCTCGCGCGCTGCGCGTAGCGGTGCTCGATGCGCCGTTGCTGGTGCACGGCGAAACCGGCACCGGCAAGGAGCTGGTAGCCCGCGCCAGCCATGCCCTGAGCAGCCGCCATGCCGCGCCCTTCCTGGCGCTGAACTGCGCGGCACTGCCCGAGAGCCTGGCCGAGAGCGAGCTATTCGGCTACGCCCCCGGCGCGTTTACCGGCGCCCAGCGTGGTGGCAAGCCAGGGCTGATGGAACTGGCCAACCAAGGCACGGTGTTTCTCGACGAGATTGGCGAGATGTCGCCCTATCTGCAAGCCAAGCTATTGCGCTTTCTCAGCGATGGCAGCTTCCGCCGAGTAGGTGGCGATCGCGAGGTCAAGGTCGACGTGCGCATCATCAGCGCCACCCATCGCGATCTGGAACGGATGGTCGCCGAGGGCAGCTTTCGCGAAGACCTGTTCTACCGCCTCAATGTACTCAACCTGCAGGTGCCGCCGCTGCGGGAACGCGGTCAGGATATCCTGCTGCTGGCGCACTACTTCATGCAGCAGGCCTGCACCCAGATCCAGCGCCCGCCTTGCAGGCTGACACCGGGCACCCATGCCGCCCTGCTGGCCAACCCTTGGCCAGGCAATGTGCGCCAGTTGCAGAACGTGATTTTCCGCGCGGCGGCGATTTGCGAAAGCGATCTGGTGGATATTGGCGATCTGGATATCGCCGGCACTTCAGTGGCGCGCGGGCAAGAGGCTGAGGTCGGCAGCCTGGAGCAGGCGGTGGGGGAATTTGAGCGCGAGCTGTTGCAGCGCCTGTATGCCAGCTACCCCTCGACCCGGCAGTTGGCTGGGCGCTTGCAGACTTCGCATACCGCGATTGCCCAGCGGCTGCGCAAGTATGGGATTTCCGGCAAGGCCTGATAAAGGCCGTGTCACTACTGACGCTATCGCGGGGCAAGCCCGCTC
>NZ_JBICKL010000061.1:0-95255 GCF_043104195.1 Pseudomonas sp. xss_2 | reverse complement strand
TGGCTGACCTACGGCAGCGGCCATCTGCTGGCGATCAAGCTCGATGACGCCGAGCTGCTCAGCTACCAGCGCGACGCCCTGCACCGGGAAATCGGCCGCGTGCAAGGCAACGGCCTGCAGCAACGCCAGCAATGGACGGCCAACGGCTACCTGCACACGCAAAGCCTCACCCGGCCCGGCAGCAACGATTACCTGCACAAGCGCCAGCACCACTACGACCCCGCCGGCCAACTGACCACCATCGACGACAGCAACCGCGGCACGCTCAGCTACCGCTACGACCCGCTCAACCGCCTGCTCGGCGCACACAGCCGGCTAGGCGCGGAAACCTTCGCCTTCGACCCCGCCAGCAACCTGCTCGACCCACGCGAAGCGCCCCAGGCCAACGGCCTCAAACGCAGCCGGCAGATGGACAACCTGCTGCACCAGTACCTGGGCAACCACTACCGCTACGACCCCCGCGGCAACCTCAGCGAGCGCTGGCTGGACGGCCAGCACGGCCGCTTCACCTGGGACCTGTACGACCGCCTGGTGGGCTACGAAGATGCCCGGCTCAAGGTCAACTACGGCTACGACGCCCTCGGCCGGCGCCTCTACAAGCAATCGGCCGCCAAGTACCAGGACCGCGCGCAGGCCGGCCCGCTGTGGAACCGCAAGCAACGCCTGGACCTCGATGAGCGCTACGGCTGCAAGAGCAGCATCTATGGCTGGGACGGCGACCACCTGGCGTTCGAAAGCACCTACCACCCGCGCGGTGAACGCACCACCCATTACCTCTACGAGCCAGGCACCTTCGTGCCGCTGGTGCAGGCCTCGTACGAGCAACAAATCGCCCTGCTGCCCGAGCCCAGTTATGACGGGCCGTATGACATCGATCAGGATCCGGTCTGGCAATACCAGCCACAGGCACCGGCCTTCAAAGTGCTGGATTGGTACCAATGCGACCACCTCGGAACCCCGCTGGAGCTGACCGATCAGCACGGCGAAATGGTCTGGCGGGCGGACTACCAGGCCTGGGGGCAGGCCCAGGTGAGGCTCAGCGAGGCCGCGCAGCGCAGGAAACTCGACACTGCGCTACGGTTTCAGGGGCAGTACCTGGATGTCGAGACCGGGCTGCATTACAACCGGTACCGGTACTATGATCCGCAGGTGGGGCGGTTTGTTTCGGCGGATCCGATTGGGTATGCCGGGGGGCTGAATCTTTATCAATATGCGCCGAATGCAGTTGAGTGGGTTGATCCACTCGGACTGGCCAAAGTTACTCATTCGAATGACTTTGACTCCGCCAGAGTTCAAGCATTTAAAAATGCGGGAATGACAGACCCCGAAAAAGTTAACTTCTCGAAACACGACCCAGCAACGGGAACAATTGTAGAATTTAAAAGTACTGGTGGAGCAAAGGTAGCATATGACGCACCACATGCTGACATGGATGCCGCTAGCGGGCATGACAAACCGCACGTTGGCTGGCAATCTGCTGGGAAACGTAAAAGATGCGACTGTGGTGAACGAGGAAATATTACTTACTCAGGCCCGCAGCACCCTCACCGCCCAGACAACAAAACATAATCCGGGGACCAAGCGAGCATGAACAATGAACTATACAAAGAATTAGAGTGCGCACTAAAAAAAATAAATATCAAAATCGAAAAACCTAGCAAAAGCGAAATAAACACAATAGTGAGATCAATCGAGAAAAAATACATCAGAGGAAATCCTAGGGCGTGGTGGACCTCTATGCAAAAACAGCCGAAAATATATGAGCAACCTGACAGCCAAGGACACCTTAAAATCCTTCAGATAGCGCCAAAAACCCATGAAGATGTTTGGCTCATCGCAGACGAAGATAATGAAGAAAAAATCATACTAGGACTTCCTATCGAACTCATACCCTCAGTACTCGAAGAATGCTATTACTTTGAGTATTACATTACACCAAAGGATTTGTCCTGGCTGCTTGCAGAGAACGACCACGGGGACCTCCTTTTAATCATTGACGACAACAAGTGAACTACCCGCACATACTGCTAAAGCTGATGAGCGCGCCGAGCACCACCAGAGTAATGAACTCAGGAATAAAAACTCATCAAAATTTTAGTCCGACTAAGAATCGACTCAGATGACTACCCACCCGTTTCCTATGAATCACTGTGGGCCACCCTCAACCCTGACGACACATGCACAATAGACAACACTCCGTACTATGTATACGGCCTTAGCAAAGGGGACTCAGTGAGTGTGAAGTTCGAAGACGGGGAGCGTTATGCAGACACGATAACATCTAAAGGCGGACACTCAACTTTAAGAGTTTTTTCAAGCAACAAGGATGAGTCCATGGAGATAATAGATTTCATCAAGAAGAATGGGGGGAACTGTTCAAAATCTCATGGGCTATCACTATTTTCGGTCGACATCCCCCCAAAGTGCTCTTTTGAAGTGATTGATGATTACTTATCAAACATACAAAATGGTGACACTATCGCATTCGAAGACGCGTGCCTGCAACATACAAACATCCCTCAGGACAGACTGTTAGAATGCCTATCACTGGCCACCCTAGTAGAAACCCCGGCAAAACCAACCTTAACCCAATGACACCTTGAATACATCGAAAAATCAAACACCTATAACAGCCACTCAGTATTGGACCACCACACCAACAAACAAATTAAGGAGACCCCTGCGGCATCCAAATAAAAAGACAACAAAACAACATACCTTGACGAAAGCGCAACCGATGCAGATCACCTTAAAAACAAATAGTCTAGCTGAATTTTTACGCCGCAACAGATAAAAAACCAGTAAATAAACTCACTTTTTAAATACCTGTAAATAATCGAAGACTAGACAACTTTTCAAATAGTCAAATAGTCAAATAAAGCTCAAATTTATCCTTAACACGTGGAGAGCTTAATCCTATCCTGACACCAACGGGAAAGCACAATCGATGAGAGGTACGTCGGGAAATGTGCTGAATGGAATTCCCCCGAGAACCAAAAACACATCAAATTACTTTGATGCACCGCACCAGGAATTCGGAGAATAATCATGAGCAAAAAGAATGGTACCTTAGGCGATATACTGAAAATCGATTCAAAAAACGGGTCCTACGCCTTTGGTCGAGTGCTCAAAAGCCCGCTCATAGCCTTTTACGATGTTGCCACAGAAACCCAGACCCCACCGGAAGGCCTTTTGAGCAGAAATATATTATTCAAAGTATGGGTAATGAAAAGCGCATTTAAATCCAAAAACTGGATGATAATCGGAAACTCACCAATTGACACTCCTTTTATGGAAGACCCATGGTTCTTTAAAATAGACCCCATCAGCAAAAAATTCTCAAGATACAAAGACGGCATAGAAGTCCCAGCATTTCGAGAGGAGTGTTTGCATTTATAAAGAGCTGCCGTATGGTCCCCAGAACAAATTGAAGATAGGCTACGTGATTATCTCATGGGCATTCCAAACAAGTGGGTAGAGTCATTGAAATGCCCGGCTTGATAGAGAAAATTTGATTCCCCCAGTGCATGTACTCTGTTTTACATGCCAGCAAGACTGACGCGAGAATCAAAAGTTCTTTAATAATCTGGTCTTCCCTTTTCAACGTTGAGACACTGAAGAGCCACATTCAGCCACCGCCATGGCCAGCACTGGCAAAGCGAAGCCTTCCACTACGACGGCAACGGCCAGCTGCTCATGGCCGAGAACAGCTAGAGCAAAGCTGCAGTGGTTCTGGGGGACGAATATAGTGAGATTGGTAAAAACTGGTAGCTGAGTATTTAGCAGCACTGACGGATGACAAGAATTAAGAATCGACAACAAATCCACTAAAGGAAATCACACCCCTATTACTCCGAATGAACATCTGAACATATACGACCAAAACCCCACCATACCTAAAACAAATAATCACATACCATTTTGGGAAAGTTGATGATCACACCTCAACTCAATAAAACTGGACGAATAATCGCTGGCAATGACAAGGATTACTACATAAGGATAATATGCGACAAAGAAAATACGGGAGGCTATATTATACTGACCTCATCCAGCCTTGATATAAGCAGCGGATTCGACAACTGGGTAGAAACAGAGGAAACCCTACAAAAATATATTGAAGAGTCAAAATGGGAAATAGATTGGACAGTAGAGTGAAGCACAACCGAAGAACAGTCGGAAAACTTTATAACCCCTACTGTAAAAACCCAAAAAACAAGTGACATCTTAATAACAAAAGATAATCTCAACAGACTCATAGGTCTTTGCAACGCAGCGACTAGTGCCGTTTGGAAATCTCTTATCGAAGGTAGGAGAGTGGATCTAATTTCAGTGCATAGGAAGCACGAGAGAAGAAACTTCAAGCGGACACACACCAACGATTACTCATACCTGAAGGCCTGACTATCAAATGCGAGTGCACAAGGTGAGTCACGAAATTGACAAATCTAGGATAGCCACCGAAATCCTAGACTACTTGAATATGTACAAATACCAGCCCGATCGAGCGGCTCAATATATATTCAAAATATGGCTGGATGAAAAAATCTACCTTTCCGACGACCAGCCTTTTTGCGCCAGCATTGACAAACTTAGCAGCATGGACGCGGGAGATGAGTTCACTTTTACAAAGGAAGAGATTATAGAAATTCTCACCCCATACATTACACCCACCACATAAAATACCCATACACTTAACACCCCAGAGAACAAACACACCCCATCAAAAATTTACCTATAAGACCACGAAGATATACTTGATATCCTATACCCTAAAACCGGCGTTAGAAGTTCACGACTAGTGATACCGAAACCATGAAAAAATCTGTAACAACGAATAAAATATTCAACTCAACCTCAGTGCAACTTGGCTTCCAGGGGGATGGAGCCACTCGCTTCATCGAGGAAGCCGACTATTACCTACTAATAAATCACCAAAAATCAGCATACAACAAGACATTCTATATAAATGTTGGCGTTATTTATAAAGAGCTATTATGCACCCGACCTAGCGCACAAGAATTAAACGGCGCTTTTAATGTAAAAAATCCAACAACTGAAATTCATGTTGATTTCAGGCTAGATGACTTCCCTGGAGCCTCGCAAAATTTACAGGAAACATTTGACTCACTCGTCAAACAGCACGAACTCGAAAGCATTGCCAACGTACTAATGGACAATCTAAAAAAACTTTTAAGCTTCATGCAAAAAAACTATGCGCGCGATAACATAAAATCCCTGAGAGACCAAAATAAACTCAGCGCAATGATACTCAAAGAGGTTTGACCTAAGCTTAGCTACGTTGGCGCTAGAGATGACAGTACGATGAGATCGCACGACAATTTTTAACAGACGATCAACAGTGGCCTTGAACACACATTCTGCTGGCAAGAACTAGGTTGAACGATCTGCCTTGAAGCCACCCCAAAACAGTGGCAAGAATAATTAAGAGATTCAATCGATGAATTTTACCAGTGAATGCATCAGCTTTATCACAAATAAATCATGTACTACC
This sequence comes from Pseudomonas sp. xss_2, assembly GCF_043104195.1. Classification (NCBI taxonomy): domain Bacteria; kingdom Pseudomonadati; phylum Pseudomonadota; class Gammaproteobacteria; order Pseudomonadales; family Pseudomonadaceae; genus Pseudomonas; species Pseudomonas sp. xss_2. The sequence continues at coordinate 89,740 of NZ_JBICKL010000061.1, read as the reverse complement.
GATGAAGAAAATTAAATAATAGCCCTACTCAGCAAAGCTCTCCCAGTAAGTTCATCCGCCATTCACTGGAGCCGCATCCTCAAAAAAGAAGAGTTCGGCAAAATCCAGCGAGACAAACTAGCTATCGAGATAAAAAAATATTCACCTACATGAAACCAACTCCACACGAAAAATTATTCATCATAAATATTGACGATGCATTTCCAGCAATTAGAGCGAGCCTACGGGAGTGGCTTTATTTTATAGATGAGCTTGGCTTAACCAATACAATATTTCTATCGGAAAATAGAAAAACTGTCATACACTGGGATTTTTACATGGAATTGCACGCAACAAACATATAGCCAAGGCATCACGCTTCATCAGAGGATACTTAGCACTCACAGAGAACACCAAGAAAATCAACTAACGCATTAGGAGAAAACACCAAATGCTAACCAACAAATCGACATTCGAAATATTTGACAGCACCCATACTCTCATTGGCAGAACAACAGCTGAACCAGAATTACAGATCTGTGGAACGTTTTTACCAACACAATATTTTAAGAAGTACGAAAATCTCTTCAGAAGTCTAGAGCACGCAGCAAACCAGACCCTCCTTACCCATGCAGATCAACTTGAAAAACAAATTGCCTCGCTAAACTTTTACGCCACAACAGATACAAATCCAGAAAATAAACTCACTATCAAAGACCTGCAAATAATCGAAGGCTGGATAACTTTCCAAATAATCAAATAACGCTCAAACTTATCACTCAACGGGCAACGAACAACAAATAAAATCAATGACATGTAGCCATGACCGACATTAAAGCCAAGTTCATGACCGAATACCACAACCTTGATGACGGATTAGTTTTATCATTCGGATTTTTCTATCCGGCTTCAGGAAATCTTTCAGTGCAGGGGCTTTTTTACGCAAAAAACCACCTTGCATCCAGCGAGCGATGGGACACTATCAAAATAATCGTAGAGGATGTTGTAGACCTTAAAATTCTATGGAAAGGGAACCAGGCCCATTCCATTTGCACCGGTGTACACTTAGTAAAGATTGATGACTTATGGTGCTTAGATGTAGATGGTATTTACGGCGATGTTGAGGCCCCAACATCCATCGCAGAAATACAGAACTTTGGAGATTGTTATGCCACAGGCAAACAGCTAAACATCTATATAATTCCTGACTGTCGCACAGACCTACACAACCCAACACCAGGACAATACTCCCTATACCTTTGAGACACTACATAGACAGTTTTTTCAACGGCAAGATTCCACCAGCACTATGATCCGCAGGTGGGGCGGTTTGTTTCGGCGGAACCGATTGGGTATGCCGGAGTGCTGAATCTTTATGCCTATGCTCCGAATCCTGTGGATTGGGTCGACCCTATAGGCTTATCCAAAAAAATCAGTGGAACTCCAAGACAAGCACAAAGAAAGGTGCTTAAAAAACAAGCACCTTTAGAAATCGATTGTATTAATGAACCTGAAGAAATAGCACCCAAGAATCAGTGGCACGCACAGTGCCAATGCGGACCTGGATACAATCAAGACGGTTCGATTCATGACAAAGGCAAGGGTGAAGCAACCTTTGGCCGAAAACGATCGAATGGCTCAATAGTCATGACTGGAGCATTGAAAAATGAATTTACCAAAATTTTACGAAAACATAGTATCCAAAGAATCTTACCGAGACCTTGAACGCTTCTTTGACTAAGTTGATAGCTTTGAGGAAATGCCTCTTATATCAAGAGACTGCCGAACTGAAACGCTACAAAAAATGCTAAATGGAAATGATGCATCTGAATTTCTGTTGGGATTTTCATACTTCATCCTGAACACTCTACGCTTAATTAGCCATACAAAGAAAATTAAGCAAGGGCTCATCGCCATCACCTTTATGAATTTCGATAAAGAGGAGTATGGCCCTACCCTGATACCACGGCTATTTGTATACCCTGACGAGGCGGGCCAGGCTCACTACGAAAATCTAATCAAAAATCAGCAAGGAAGATTATCCACTGAAATGAAGCGAACCAAGGACCTTTTCAAAAAATGTAATTTATTGGAACAGTTCACCTTGTTGAAAGCAGGTGGTTTGACAAGGCTTGCAACGAAGAACTGATTAGGGTATTCGCCATACCAAAACAAACCTAACTTCCCGGGAGAAGTACCGATACACACAGCCCTACTTTAAAAAGACACAATACTGTATTTCGCCCAGAGACAAGCGGTGGAAAACGGCAAATGCATCAATGGCAACATCAGAAATCCTACAATATAAGCTGCCGACAACGGCTGACGCCCGCCACTTCACAAAGCGATTATTAATCCAAAACAAGGACATTCACCATGATGTTTTTTATGTCTGGCGAAATAGATGCCGACCTGGGACCCGATGAGCACATAGCAAGAAACTCAATAAAACCCGTCATAAGTAAACTAATGCACCACCTATCGTTTGACTCAAATATTCTCGAATGGAGCTTCATCTCAGTAATTCTTTCTGACCAGTTCATTACTCACTACCCAGAAGTCGCAAAGCTTAATAAAAGAAACAGAACAATGGAATTCCGCTTACATATATCTCATCAAGAGTTTAAAGTTGCCGCCCCCAAAAAACAGATTTCGATGATCCTTGACACAATCGAGAGATCCATATCCTTAATGGAACAAATGGAAATCTCTGAAACTGACCGTCAAAAATTTGCTTCCATACTGAACTCTGCGAAAAACGCTTTACTTTAGCATGGCAATCCTTACCACCCATATATTTAGCTCAACCGCCTGCTCGGCGCACACAGCCGGCTAGGCGCGGAAACCTTCGCCTCCGCCAGCAACCTGCTCGCCCCCACGAAGCGCCACAGGCCAACGGCCTCCAACTCAGCCGGCAGATGGACAACCTGCTGCACCAATACCTGGGCAACCACTCGCCTCTACAAGCAATCGGCCGCCAAGTACCAAGACCGCTCGCAGGCAGGCCCGCTGTGGAACCGCAAGCAACGCCTGGACCTCGATGAGTGACTGTGCCGGCCTCATCGCGGGCAAGCCCGCTCCTACAAAATTGTTGCCAGCGCTGAGAGGGGCATGACGCTGTGGGCCAAGAACAGGGGCTATGACACCGCAAGCAATGCCCCAAAATGGTGCGTCGCCGCTTTCACGCCTCACCATAGCGCAACTGAAAACCACCACCGCCCCACCGTTGTGCCAATTAAAAATACCCCTCTCCCACTCCATTCACATCCTGCAACAGACGCCAACGTTTGCGTCTATCTCGCCTCATAACGAAAGTGACCAGCGGGTCACATTTTTATCCCCGGCTCTCCTACACTCTGGTTTCGGCCCGCCATTTGCTCAGGAAAAACCGAGCTAAAAAAAGTCGAACTTTCCTAAACAGCGGTGGGTCAGGAACTAAGTAGGCCAGCGCAACGGGACCTCCCCAGCCTCGGCCATCCACCCCAATCAGTCTCACCGCCATCGGCAGGAATGCTGATCGCGCAGTGCGTGCGCGCACGACCTCGGGGCAAGGACTGCACTACCAAGATTCGCACTAGAGAGAACCAACACGAAATAACGCAACGGGTGCCTGCCACCCGGCCAATAGGGACGGAGAGAAGTATGATCAGTGCCGCTGTCGAGCCTCACGTAGATTCATTCAACCCGGACAACCGCGAGCCGCTCCAGCCGGATTTCGCCACGACAGCCAAGGCACCGGGCGCCCAGCGCCAACACAATCCGAACAAGCGCAAAGTGCTGTTCGTTACCTCGGAAATCGCTGACCTGGTCAAGACCGGCGGGTTGGGCGACGTCTCCTCTGCCCTGCCGCGGGCGCTGGCCCATCTGCACGATGTCCGCGTGCTGATCCCCGGCTATCCGCAGGTGGTGGACAGTGACAATCCGATCCATATCGTTGGCGAACTGGGTGGCCACGCTGCCTTGCCACCCTGCAAGCTGGGCCGGATGGATTTGGCCGACGGCCTGGTCATCTATGTACTGATCTGCCCCGAGCTGTACCAGCGCGAGGGCACTCCCTATGGCGCCAACAATGGTCGCGACTGGCCCGACAACCATATCCGCTTCGCCCGCCTGGGCCTGGCTGCCGCCGAGATCGCGGCCGGTGAAGGCATGGCGCACTGGAAGCCGGACCTGGTCCACGCCCATGACTGGCCAGCAGGCCTGGCGCCGGCCTATATGCACTGGCGCGGGCTGAGCACGCCAACCCTGTTCACCATTCACAACCTGGCGTACCAGGGTGTCTACAGCCGCGGCTGCAGCCCGGAGCTGGCGATCCCTGACCACGCCATGCAGCAAGAAGGCATGGAGTTCTACGGCAAGTTGTCGTTCCTCAAGGCGGGCCTGGCCTACTCCAGCCACATCACCACCGTGAGTGCCACTTACGCCAAGGAAATCACCACGCCAGAATTTGGCTGTGGGCTGGATGGTTTTCTCGCCAGCAAGGCCTATCAAGGGCTGCTCAGCGGCATCCCCAATGGCATCGACGAAAGCTGGGACTCGGCCACCGACCGCCACTTGCAGCACAACTTCAGTATCAACGACTGGGACGGCAAGGCGCGTAACGCCGAGGAAGTGCGCAAGCTGTTCGAGTTGGAGCCCTCCGAAGGCCCGCTGTTCGCCGTGGTCTCGCGCCTGGTCTACCAAAAAGGGCTGGACCTGACCCTGGGTGTGGCCGATTTCATCGTCGAGCAAGGTGGGCAGATCGCGATCATCGGCCGTGGCGAGCCGGAAGAAGAACAGGCCATGCGTGAGCTGGCCTTGCGTCACCCAGGGCGGATCGGCGTGCGCATCGGCTTCAACGAGACCGATGCCCGGCGCATGTTCGCCGGCAGCGATTTTCTGCTGATGCCGTCGCGCTACGAGCCCTGCGGCTTGAGCCAAATGTATGCGCAGCGCTTCGGCTCGCTGCCGGTAGCGCGTAATACCGGCGGGCTGGCCGACACCATTGAAAATGGCGTGACGGGCTTTCTGTTCGACGAGTCGACCGTGGACAGCTACCGCGAGGCGCTAAGCCGGGCTTTCTATATCTATGCCAAGAAGGACTTGCTGCACGCCATGCGTTGCCTGTCGATGACCCAGCCGTTCAACTGGTGCCAGGCGGTCGAGCCCTATGCGCACCTGTATGAAGAGCTGGTCAAGCAGGTTCAGTTCAGCCGCTACTGATCGAGGTGTCGAAGATGCACAGGCATGGCGCACATTTACTGGACGCCACGTCGGCGCGCTTCGCCCTTTGGGCGCCGGATGCGCGCAACGTGAGCTTGCAGTTGGACCAACAACCGGCGATTGCCTTGCAGGCCGAAGGCGATGGCTGGTTCAGCGGCATTGCCCCGGCCCAGGCAGGCAGCCGCTATCGCTACCGCATCAATGATGAGCTGGAAGTCGCCGACCCGGCTTCGCGCTATCAGCCCGAAGGGGTGCATGGCCCGAGCCAGGTGGTCGACCTGGCCCGCTATCCGTGGCTGCACCCCTGGCAAGGCCGGCCCTGGCACGAGGCGGTGATCCAGGAGCTGCACGTGGGCTTGGCCGACGGCTATGCCGGGGTTGCAGGGCAATTGCCACGCCTGGCCGAGTTGGGTATCACGGCGATCGAGCTGATGCCGCTGGGGCAGTTTCCCGGAGAGCGCAACTGGGGCTATGACGGCGTGTTGCCGTTTGCCCCCCAGCACAGTTATGGCAGCCCGCAGCAGTTGTGTGCCCTCGTCGATCAGGCGCATGGGCTTGGGCTGATGGTGATGGTCGATGTGGTCTACAACCACTTCGGCCCCGATGGCAATTTCCTGCATGAATACGCCAGCCCGTTCTTTCGCCAGGATCGGCAGACGCCGTGGGGCGCAGCCATCGACTTTCGCCGCCCTGAAGTGCGCGAGTACTTCATTCAGAACGCGCTGATGTGGCTGTGTGACTATCGCGTCGATGGCCTGCGCCTGGATGCGGTGCATGCCATCGACCAACCGGACTTTCTGGTGGAACTGGCGACGCGGGTTCGCGCTGCGGTGGGCGCTCCCATCGCTATCGCGGGGCAAGCCCGCTCCCACGCGGCCACCCTTGCGAACAACAGCGTGGGAGCGGGCTTGCCCCGCGATGAGCCCGGTCGCCACGTGTGGCTGGTGCTGGAAAACGAACACAACCAGGCAAGCCTGCTCGAACAAGGCTTCGACGCCCAGTGGAACGACGACGGCCATAACGCCTTGCACGTCCTGCTGACTGGCGAAACCGAAGGCTACTACCAAGATTACCAAGACCGCCCCATCGAAAAACTCGCCCGCTGCCTGAGCGAAGGGTTCGTGTTCCAGGGCCAGCCCAATCGCCACGGCACCCCTCGCGGCGAACCCAGTGCGCATTTGCAGCCGAGCAAGTTCGTGCTGTTTTTGCAGAACCACGACCAGATCGGCAACCGCGCCTTGGGCGAGCGCCTCACCCGACTCTGCTCACCGCAGGCGCTGCGCGCCGCCACTGGGCTGTTGTTGCTGTCGCCGATGATCCCGCTGCTGTTCATGGGCGACGACGACGGCAGCTGCAAACCTTTCCTGTTCTTCACTGATTTTCACGACGAGTTGGCCGACGCGGTGCGTGAAGGCCGGCGCGGCGAGTTCGCCCATTTTGCCGCGTTCGCCGACCCCGACCAGCGCGAGCAGATCCCCGACCCGAATGCCGCCGACACCTTCCAGGCCTCTCGGCTCCAGCGCCAGGAGGTCCTGGCTGGCTGGCACGGCCTGTATCAGCAATTGCTCGAACTACGCCGCTTGCACGTCTCGCCGCATTTGCCCGGTAGCCAGGCACTTGGTGCCGAGGTGCTCGGCGACAAGGCGCTCAGCGCGCGCTGGCGCCTGGGCAATGGTCAGCAGCTGCGCATCGACCTCAACCTGGGCGCTACGCCGCAGCCGGTCGAGCTGCCGCCTGCCGCGCAGCGTCTGTTCGACAGCAGCGATAACGCCCACCCCGATTCCACCCTGGCCGCGCACAGTTGCGTGGTCAGCCTGCTTGCCCCTGCCCTGGAGCCTACATGAGCGAATTGCCGTTGCACCGTCTGGCCGCCCGTGTGGGAGTGGCCCGTGACTGGATCGATGCCAACAACCGCCCGCAGCAGGTCAGCGACCCGGTACTGCGCCAAGTCCTCGCCGGGCTTGGCCACCCGGCAACCGATGACGCGGCCATCGCGGCCAGCCTGCAAAGCCTGGATCAAGCCGAAGACAGCGAGCACCTGCCGCCGCTACTGACCGTCGATATCGACCAACCGTTGCCGCTGGCGCGTTACTTTTCTGCCGGCAGCCCGGTGCGTTGTGTGCTGGAAAACGGCGACCCTGTGGAGCTGAACCTCGACGAACAGGCGCAACTGCCTGGCAAGCTGCCCATCGGCTATCACCAGCTGGATATCGATGGCCGCAGCTTCAGCGTGGCGGTAGCGCCCCTGCGTTGCCATGCCTTGCACGATGCCGTTCAAGAGCCACCGCCGCGTTGCTGGGGCCTGTCGGTGCAGCTGTACAGCCTGCGCCGCCCGGGTGACGGCGGCTATGGCGACTGCCTGGCCCTGGAGCAATTGGCCCGCAGTGCGGCCGAGCGTGGCGCCGATGCCTTGGCGATCAGCCCGATCCACGCGTTGTCTGGCGCCCACCAGCGCCACTACAGCCCCTACTCCCCGTCCAGCCGGCTGCTGCTCAACAGCCTCTACGCCAGCCCCGCGGCGCTGCTCGGCGAGCGCACCGTGCGCCTGGCCATCGAGGCCTGCGAGCTGCAACCCACGCTCGATGAGCTCGAGCGCCAGTCGTTGGTCGACTGGCCACGCGCCGCCGACGCCCAACAGCGTCTGCTCAAGGCGCTGTACAAGGATTTCAGCCAGGGCAATCACCCGCTGCGCGAAGACTTCGACAGTTTTCGCCAAGCCGGTGGCCAAGCCCTGGAGCATCATTGCCGCTTCGAGGTGCTGCAAGCCGAAGCCATGGAGCGCGGCCTGGGTGCCGACTGGCGCAACTGGCCGGCCGCCTGGCACGACCCATATCACCCCGAGGTGGAAGCCTTCGCCAGCGCCCATCCATCCTGGGTGGAGTATCACGCGTTCTGCCAATGGCTGACTGAGCGCGGCCTGCAACGCGCCCAGGAAGCAGCGCGCGGCAACGGCATGGCAGTCGGGCTGATCGCCGACCTGGCGGTGGGTGCCGATGGTGCTGGCAGCCAAGGCTGGAGCCGCCAGGACGAGCTGCTATCTGAGCTGACGGTCGGCGCCCCGCCAGATATCCTCAACCGCTCCGGCCAGGACTGGGGCATCAGCGCGTTCTCACCTGAAGGGCTCAAGCGCAACGGCTACCGCGCCTTCATCGAAATGCTGCGGGCCAATCTGGCCCATGCCGGGGGCCTGCGCATCGACCATGTGATGGGCCTGCGCCGGCTGTGGTTGATCCCCCGTGGTGCCAAGCCCAGCGAGGGCGCCTACCTCAATTTCCCCCTGGATGATCTGCTGCGTTTGCTGACCCTCGAGTCGGTGCGCCACCAGGCGGTGATCCTTGGCGAGGACCTCGGCACGGTACCAGAAGGCCTGCGCGAAGTGCTCGCCGACAAGGCCATACTGGGCATGCGCGTGCTGCCCTTCGAGCAGACCTCGACCGGCCATTTCAAGCCCATTCTCGACTGGCCCGACAACGCCCTGGCCACCACCGGCACCCACGACCTGGCGCCGCTGGCCGGTTGGCTGCAAAGCCGCGATATCGACTGGTATCACCGCCTGCACTTGATCGATGCGCCTGCCGAACTGCACTGGCGCCATGACCGACAAAAAGAGCGCGAGGGGCTGCGCCGCCTGCTGGAAGCCAACTATGGCCCGCTCAAATCCGATGACGAGCTGATCGATGCGGCCATCCGCTACGTCGGCCATACCCGCGCGCCGCTGGTGCTGATCCCGCTGGAGGACCTGCTGGGCAGCGACGAGCAAGCCAACCTGCCCGGCACCACCGAAGGCCACCCCAATTGGCGTCGCCGTTTCGCCCTGCCGGTACGCGACCTGCTCGACGATGAAGACGCCGCACGGCGCCTGGAGCTGCTGGCCCAGGCCCGAGAACAAGCCTGGGAGCGTGACCGATGAAACCCTTGACCGCCACCGTGCGGCTGCAATTTCACAGCGACTTCACCCTGGATGACGCGGTGCCGCTGGTGCCGTACTTCGCCCGTTTGGGCATCAGCCACCTCTACGCCTCACCGATCCTCAAGGCCCGCGCCGGCTCGCGGCATGGCTACGATGTGGTCGACCCGACCCGGGTCAACCCGGAGCTGGGCGGCGAAGCCGCGCTGCTGCGCTTGGTCGGTGCATTGCGTCAGCACAGCATGGGGCTGATCCTCGACACGGTGTCCAACCACATGGCCGTGGGCGGCGCCGACAACCCTTGGTGGCAGAGCCTGCTGGCCTGGGGGCGACGCAGCCCCTATGCCGAGTTCTTCGACATTCAATGGCACTCCAGCGACCCGCTGCTGGCCGGCCAATTGCTGTTGCCGTTTCTCGGCACAGACTATGGCGTGGCCTTGCAACAGGGCGACATCCCGCTGACCTTCGACGCCGATCAAGGGGTACTGGAGGTCGCTCATTACGACCATCGCTTCCCCATTTGCCCGCTGGACTACCCGCGCATCCTGGGGCACAGCCAGCACCCGCAGTTGCGCGAGCTGGCCCAACGCTTCAACAGCCTGCATGAGTCGCCCGCGCCAGTGACCGCTGCCGCGCCCCTGCACGCCGAACTGGCTCGCCTGGTCAACCAAGGCGCTAGCCTGGATGAGGCCCTGGCCGCCTTCGACAGCCGCACCGAAGCGGGCTTCAAGCGCCTGCATCAGCTGCTCGAACGCCAGACCTACCGCCTGGCCAGCTGGCGCACGGCGGCGGACGATATCAACTGGCGGCGCTTTTTCGACATCAACGAGCTGGGCGGCCTGCGGGTCGAGCGCGCGCTGGTGTTCGAAGCGACCCATGCCAAGCTGTTCGAGCTGATCGAGCGCGGTTTGGTCGATGGCCTGCGCATCGACCATATCGACGGCCTGGCCGATCCACGCGGTTACTGTCGCAAGTTGCGCCGGCGCGTCGACAGCCTGTTGGCCACGCGCCCGCTGAACGCTGCGCTTGAGCACTTCCCGATCTACGTGGAGAAGATCCTCGGCGTCGATGAGCACCTGCATCAGGACTGGCTGACCGACGGCACCACCGGCTATGAGTTCATGAACCAGGTGTCGCTGCTCCAGCACGACCCCACTGGTGAAGAGCCGCTGACTGAATTGTGGCGCAGCGTCAGCGAGCGCCCTGACTTCCCTGAAGAAGTCCGCCAGGCGCGCCATCTGGTGCTCAACGCCAGCCTGGCCGGCGACTGCGAGTCGGTGGCCCAGGCGCTGCTGCAAGTGGCGCGCGACGACCTGATGACTCGTGACCTGACCCTGGGTGCGATTCGCCGGGCACTCCAGGCCTTGGTTGAGCATTACCCGGTATACCGCACCTATATCAACGCCATCGGCCGCCCCGCTGAAGACGAAGCGTTTTTCCAGCAGGCCCTGAGCGGCGCCCGGCAAACCTTGAGCGAAGCCGACTGGCCGTTGCTCGACCAACTGCAGCTGTGGCTCGGCGGCCAACCCTGGCGCCGCTTGCCGCCAGGCCGGCCACGCAAGCACCTGCGCCATGCCTGCGTGCGCTTCCAGCAGCTGACCGCGCCGAGTGCGGCCAAGGCTGTGGAAGACACTGCCTTCTACCGCTCGGCCCGATTGCTCTCGCGCAATGATGTGGGCTTTGAGGCCGAGCGCTTCAGCGCCGCGCCCGAGGCGTTTCACACCGAGGCCGAGCGCCGCCTGCGCGACTTCCCCGACAACCTGCTGGCCACCGCCACCCATGACCACAAGCGCGGCGAAGACTGCCGCGCGCGCCTGGCGGTGCTCAGCGAACGTGGGCCTTGGCTGGCCAGCCGGGTCGAGCATTGGCGCGAGTTGGCCGCGCCGCTGCGCAAGGCGCTGGAAGATGGCCCGGCGCCGAGCCCGGCTGATGAAATGATGCTGTTGCAGACGCTGCTGGGCAGCTGGCCGCTGCAGCTTGACCGGCACGATCAAGCCGCCCTTGGCCGCTACGCCGAACGGATTCGCCAGTGGCAGCAGAAGGCCCTGCGCGAAGCCAAATTGCGCAGCGCCTGGAGCGCGCCTAACGAGGCCTATGAAGCAGCGTGCGCGGCCTATATCGATGGCCTGCTGCTTGAGCGCGAGAATGAGCAACTGCGCAATTCACTGGCAGACGCTGCGCAGTCGATTGCCTGCGCCGGCGCGCTCAATGGGCTGGTGCAGTGCCTGCTGCGGATGACTTCGCCGGGGGTGCCCGATCTGTACCAGGGTAATGAGTACTGGGACCTGAGCCTGGTCGACCCGGACAACCGCCGCCCAGTGGACTACGCTGTGAGGCGAGCCAGCCTGGACGACAGCACACCGCTGGCAGCGCTGCTCGAACACTGGCGCGATGGGCGGATCAAGCAGGCGCTGATCGCGCAGGTCCTCGACTGCCGTCAGGCCCACCCAGCGTTATTTCGCCGGGGTGACTACCTGCCGCTGGCCGTGCAGGGCCGGCATGCCGACAAGGTACTGGCGTTTGCCCGCCTGGGCGACGGTGAGCGCGCGATTGTGGTGGTGCCACGTTTGACCTACGCGTTACTGGGCACTAGCCCAACACCGTTGATCCCGGCACAGAACTGGGACGACACCCGGCTGATTCTGCCGTTTGCCTCGTCACCTGCCAATTGGACTGGACTTTTCGCCAGCCGCGCGGTCAGCCCTTCTAGAGAGCTGATGTTGAGCGCTGTGCTGGCTGAATGTCCGGTCAATCTGTTGATACAACAATCTTGAGCATCAGGAGCGTCATGATGAGTGTCGATGAAAAGCGTATTCGCCAATTTGCCTATGAGATCTGGGAGTCCGAGGGCAAGCCTGCCGGGCAAGAGGAGCGCCATTGGGAGATGGCGCGAAAGCTTGCCGAAGCTGAAGCCCTGGCGCCCAAGGCTGCGCCGCGCAAGAAGCCGGCTGCAGCCAAGCCTAAGGTAGCGGCAGAACCCAAGGCTGCGGCCAAGCCCAAGGTGGCCAGCAGCACGGCCGCCAAGCCGGTGGCCGAGAAGAAGCCCCGGGCGGTGAAAAAGCCTAGTGCAGGGTGAGTCTATCCAGACGCCTTAGCCCAGCAATACAGGGGCCGCTGCGCGCCCCTGACACCCCCCTCCCCCTGGCCAACGAGGACTGCCATGAGCCCCCGCACCCCGAAGAAAACCCGCTCTGTCGCCCCATCGCGCATTCGTGAAGGCATGCCGTTCCCGCTCGGCGCCACCTGGGACGGCCTGGGAGTCAACTTCGCCCTGTTCTCGGCCAATGCCACCAAAGTCGAGCTGTGCTTGTTCGACTCCACTGGCGAGCAGGAGCTCGAACGCATCGAGCTGCCGGAATACACCGATGAGATCTACCACGGCTATCTGCCCGACGCCCACCCAGGCCTGGTCTACGGCTATCGCGTCTACGGCCCCTACGAGCCGGAGAATGGCCATCGTTTCAACCACAACAAGCTACTGATCGATCCCTACGCCAAACAACTGGTCGGCACCCTGAAATGGTCCGAGGCGCTGTTCGGCTACACCATTGGCCATCCCGACGGCGATTTGTCGTTCGATGAGCGTGACAGCGCGCCCTTCGTGCCTAAATGCAAGGTCATCGACCCGGCCTTCACCTGGGGCCGCGACCATCGCGTGCAGGTGCCGTGGGAACGGACCATCCTCTACGAAGCACACACCCGCGGTATCAGCATGCGCCACCCGGCGGTGCCCGAGGCGTTGCGCGGCACCTTTGCCGGCCTTGCCAACGATGAGCTGCTCAAGCACATCAAGGATCTGGGCGTGTCCTCCATCGAACTGCTGCCGATCCACGCCTTCGTCAACGACCAGCATTTGCTCGACAAGGGCCTGAACAACTACTGGGGCTACAACAGCATCGCCTTCTTCGCGCCGCACCCCAAGTACCTGGCCAGCGGCAAGATCGCCGAGTTCAAGGAGATGGTCGCCCACCTGCACGACGCAGGCCTGGAGGTGATCCTCGATGTGGTCTACAACCACACCGCCGAAGGTAACGAACAAGGCCCGACCCTGTCGATGCGCGGCATCGACAACGCCTCGTACTACCGCCTGATGCCCGATGACAAACGCTACTACATCAACGACTCCGGCACCGGCAACACCCTCGACCTGAGCCACCCTTGCGTGCTGCAACTGGTCACCGATTCGCTGCGCTACTGGGCCGGCGAGATGCGCGTGGATGGCTTTCGCTTCGACCTGGCCACCATCCTGGGCCGCTACCACGATGGCTACAACGAGCGGCACAGCTTCCTCGTCGCCTGTCGCCAAGACCCGCTGCTCAGCCAGGTCAAGCTGATTGCCGAACCCTGGGACTGCGGCCCAGGCGGCTATCAGGTGGGCAACTTCGCCCCCGGCTGGGCCGAATGGAATGACCGTTTTCGCGACACCGTGCGCAGCTTCTGGAAAGGCGACGAGGGCCAATTGGCCGACTTCGCCTCACGCATGACGGCCTCCGGCGACATGTTCAACAACCGCGGCCGGCGCCCCTATGCCTCGGTCAACTTCGTTACCGCCCACGACGGCTTCACCCTGCGTGACCTGGTCTCGTACAACGATAAGCACAACGAAGACAACGACGAGAACAATCAGGACGGCACCGACAACAACCTGTCATGGAACTGCGGCGCCGAGGGGCCGACCGAAGACCCTGAAATCAATGCCCTGCGCATGCGCCAGATGCGCAACTTCTTCGCCACCCTGCTGCTGGCCCAAGGCACGCCGATGATCGTTGCCGGCGATGAGTTCAGCCGCACCCAGCATGGCAATAACAACGCCTACTGCCAGGACAGTGAGATCGGCTGGATCAACTGGGACCTGGACGAGCAAGGCAGCGAGCTGCTGACCTTCGTCAAGCGCCTGACCCGCTTGCGCCTGGCCTACCCGGTGCTGCGCCGCTCACGCTTTTTGGTCGGCGACTACAACGAGGCGATTGGGGTCAAGGATGTCACCTGGCTGGCCCCCGATGGCAGCGAGATGACCGTGGAGCAATGGCAAGACCCGCACGGGCGTTGCCTGGGCATGCTGATGGATGGCCGCGCACAAGTCAGCGGGATTGCCCGGCCAGGGTCTGAGGCGACGATGCTGCTGATCGTCAATGCCCACCATGACACCGTGCCGTTCAAACTGCCTGCCGTGCCTGAAGGCGACTACTGGAGCTGCCTGATCGATACCGATCGACCGCAGTTGCGCAAGCCGCAGCATTTGCCATTCGAAACGATGTTCGAGGCGACTGGGCGCTCGTTGCTGCTGATGGTGCTGCAGCGCGAGGAGGACTGAACCCAACTGGGCTGATTCGGTCCTAGACAATAGCGTTTGTTGTGTCAGTGGCGGCCTTATCGCAGGGCATTGTGGGAGCGGGCTTGCCCCGCGATGAGGCCGCCACTGACCCAACCCACACAGCAGCCAGCCAGGAACAGGAGCCCCCGTGAACCTCGAAGCCGGCAGTCAAGGTTTCGCCTCCGTCAGCCAATCCCCGGCCGTCGACCGCCTCCGGGTCCTGACGGTCAATACCCACAAAGGCTTTACCGCCTTCAATCGGCGCTTCATCTTGCCGGAGCTACGCGAGGCGGTGCGCAGCACCCAAGCCGATATCGTGTTTCTCCAGGAAGTGCTCGGCAGCCACGACCGCCACGCTGCGCGTTACCCCGGCTGGCCACAGACCTCGCAGTACGAGTTTCTCGCCGACAGCATGTGGAGTGACTTCGCCTACGGCCGCAATGCGGTCTACCCCGATGGCCACCACGGCAACGCCCTGCTGTCCAAGTACCCGATCCTGGAGCACCGTAACCTCGACGTGTCGATCACCGGCCCCGAGCGCCGCGGCCTGCTGCATTGCATTCTCGATGTGCCCGGCCAGCGCCCGGTGCATGCCATCTGCGTGCACCTGTCGCTACTCGAGAGCCACCGCCAGCAGCAATTGCAGCTACTGCGCAAACTGCTCGACGCCCTGCCCGCTGACGAGCCGGTGATCATCGCCGGCGACTTCAACGACTGGAAGCTGCGCGGCAACCGCACCCTGGGCCTTGCGCGCGACCTGCACGAAGCGTTCGAGCGCCACCATGGCCTGCTCGCCCGAACGTATCCGGCGCGCTTGCCATTACTGCGCCTGGACCGGATCTACCTGCGCAATGCCCAGAGCCATGCCCCGCAAATTCTCGCCCACAAGCCTTGGACGCACCTGTCGGACCACCTGCCACTGGCAGTGGAAGTGCGTCTGTAGCAATGTTTCGGCATAGCCGCACAACGGCAAATAGCGAACCTGGCTATGGGCAATTGGTTTGCCCGTTAATTCAATGAGTTAACTCCACTTACAGACCTCGAACAGATCCTTCACGTTTTCTTGACGCAAGCCTTGTCCTCTCCTTAGCTGAACTTAATACCAGACGTAAAAAATTTGCGCCGGGCCTCTAGCTCGCGCCTTCGTGCGCGCTCGAACAGGCTGGCGTGCTGGTTTGGGTCGCCCTCTGTTTTGTCGTACAGCTCGTGACAACAGGCCAGGTCCTTGGGCTGTACCTTAAAAACAAGAGGAGAACCGCCATGAAAAGAACTGCGCGCCCCCTGCGCCTCGATCATGTTCTGTGCGCGGTTTCCACGTCGCTGCTCCTGGCAACCCCGGTGGAAACTTTCGCGTTCGATCTGCAAGAGGATGAGCCTTACGCCAACCTTCTGCAGCAGCCAGCGATGCCCCAGCTGTCGCTGGATCCGGTCAGCGCCAGCGGCTTGAGCCTCAATACCCTCAGCGCCTTTTCCGAGCGCATGAGCCAGCGCCATGGGCAGGCGGCACCGGACCTGGTCGCCAGCCAATGGTCGCAGTTCTTCCCCGGCCTGCCCCACATCGGCGCGCAACCCCCCAATCAACTCGAAGCGCCCAGCCAGCAACTGATGATTGGCCCGGACCTGTTCGTGCGCGAATCGACCTCGGGCAACGTCCACCGAGCCGGGGTATTTGTCGGCCATAACAACCTGCAAAGCAGCTTCAACGGCATGCGCCAGTTGCTCGGCGACAAGCAGCGTAACGCCGTCAACCTCAGCGGCGAGAGCCTGGGGGTGTACTGGAGCATGAGCCATGCCCAGGGCTGGCACCTGGATGCGGTAGCGATGGGCACCCGCATCGATGTCAGTGGCCGTGGCGAAAGCGGCCAGCGCCTGGATGACAGCGGCCACGCGATGACCTTCTCGTTGGAAGGCGGTTACCCGATTGGCCTGGGTGGCGGCTGGGTGATCGAGCCGCAGGCGCAGTTGATCAACCAGCAGTTCTTCCCCGGCAGCCAGGTGCAGGAAGCGACCTTGCAGGCGTTCGATAGCCAGCCCAGCTGGAGCGGCCGGGTCGGTGCCAAATTGTCTGGGCGCTATGTAGTGAGCGGAATGCCGATCGAGCCCTATGTGCGGACCAACGTCTGGTACGACTTCAGCAACGCCGATGGGGTGCAGCTGGACCAGGTCGACAAGATCTCAAGCTCACGCTATTCGACCACGGTGGAATTGGGCTTGGGCCTGGTGGCGCGGATGACGCCGAATGTGGCGTTGTTCGTCAGTGCCGATTATAGCAGCGATATGGATGGCAATGACCTCAATGGCTTGATTGGCAGTCTTGGGGTGAAGATGCGCTGGTAGCCGCCACACCAGCCTGTGGGAGTGGGTGGTTGTGGGTGTCGTTACCAAGCGGCGCAGGCTCAAAAGCCGACGACCATGCGCTACACCGCCTCGTGGGAGCGGGCTTGCCCCGCGATAGCGCCAGCAGCCTCAATTGAGGTGCCTGATCTGCCGCTATCGCGGGGCAAGCCCGCTCCCACGGTTAGGCTGGCTTCATGACCAGGACGCCAAGTGGCGGCAGGTTCAGGGCCAATGACAATGGCTGGCCGTGGCTGGGCAGGTCTTCACTGGCCACCGCCCCGAGGTTGCCCACGTTGGATCCGGCATACATCTGCGCATCACTGTTGAGCAACTCTTCCCAGCGCTCGCCAAACGGCACGCCAATCCGATAGCCCTCGCGCGGCACCGGGGTGAAGTTGGCCACCACCAGCAGCGGCTCGCCGGTGCTGCTCCAGCGCAACCAGGCGAACACGCTGTTGTGCGCATCGTCACCAATCAACCACTGGAAGCCCTGGGGCTGGCAGTCTTGTTCATGCAGCGCCGGCAACTGGCGATACAGCCGGTTCAGGTCGCTGACCAACTGCTGCACGCCTTTGTGCTCGGAGTACTGCAGCAAGTACCAATCGAGCTGATGATCATGGTTCCACTCGCGCCACTGGCCAAACTCGCAACCCATGAACAGCAGCTTCTTGCCGGGGTGAGTCCACATGAAGGTCAGGTACGCGCGCAGGTTGGCGAACTTCTGCCAGCGATCGCCGGGCATCTTGTCGATCAGCGAATGCTTGCCGTGCACCACTTCATCATGGGAGATGGGCAGGATGAAATGCTCGGAATAGGCGTAGATCAGGCCGAAGCTCATCTCGTTGTGATGATGGGCGCGGTGCACCGGATCGTTCTGGATGTAATGCAGGGTGTCGTGCATCCAGCCCATGTTCCACTTGTAGGCAAAACCCAGGCCGCCCTGCTGGGTCGGTTGGCTGACCCCAGGCCAGGCGGTCGACTCTTCAGCGATGATCAGCGCGCCGGGGGCTTCGTGGCTGACGATGCCATTGAGGTGGCGCAGGAAATCGATGGCTTCGAGGTTTTCCCGCCCGCCATGGCGATTGGGCACCCACTCGCCGGCCTTGCGTGAATAGTCGCGATAGAGCATCGAGGCCACCGCATCGACGCGCAAACCATCGATGTGGAAGTGCTTGAGCCAGTGCAGCGCCGAGGCCAGCATGAAGCCGCGCACCTCATTGCGACCCAGGTTGTAGATCAGCGTGTTCCAGTCTTGGTGGAAGCCTTCCAGGGGGTTGTCGTATTCGTACAGCGCGGTGCCGTCGAAGCGCGCCAGGCCATGCTCGTCGGTTGGGAAATGCGCCGGCACCCAATCGAGGATCACGCCGATACCCCCCTGGTGGCAGGCATCGATGAAAGCGGCGAAGTCTTCGGCGCTGCCATAGCGCGAGGTTGGCGCAAACAGCGACAGCGGCTGATAGCCCCAGGAGCCACCAAACGGATGCTCCATGATCGGCAGCATTTCGATATGGGTGAAGCCCAGCTCCTGCACGTACGGCACCAGGCGCTCGGCCAGCTCACGCCAGTTGTAGAAGCGCGCCACTTCACCGCCATCGTCCAGCTCGCAGCGCCAGGAGCCGACGTGCAGCTCGTAGATCGACAGCGGCGCGTTGTAGGCATGACGTTGGGCGCGCTGCTCCATCCACTGCTGATCGCGCCACTCATGGGCAAGCGGCCCTGCCACTTTCGAGGCGGTGCTCGGCGGCAGTTCGGTGGCACGCGCCAGCGGGTCGGCCTTGAGCGGCAGCACACCCTCGCGGCCGAGTACTTCGTACTTGTAGGCCTCGCCCACGCCCAGGCGCGGCACGAACAGCTCCCACACCCCGGCGTTGTAGCGCAGGCGCATGGGGTGGCGGCGGCCATCCCAGTTATTGAAATCGCCGACCACCGAGACCCGCTTGGCATTCGGCGCCCATACCGAGAACAGCACGCCGTCGATGCCGTCGACCTGGGTCGGCTGCGCGCCAAAGCGCCCGGACAGGTCGCGGTGGTTGCCCTCGGCGAACAGGTACATGTCCATCTCGCCCAATTGCGGGCCAAAGCTGTAGGGGTCTTCGGTGACTTGCTCGCCACCGGCCCAAGCCACCTGCAGCTGATAAGGCTGGGCCTGATCGAGATGGGCCGTGAACAAGCCGGGCAGGCTGCCCTGGTGCATGTCGGCCAGCACGCGGCCGTCGTCACGCGCCAGCACCTTGGCATTCAAGGCATTGGGCAAAAAGGCGCGTACGAACACGCCGCCCGCACCGTCTGGGTGCGGGCCGAGCACGGCAAATGGATCGGCGTGCTCGGCGCGGGCCAGGGCGTCGATGTCCCGTTGCCGAAGTCCGCCGTTTTCACGCGTGGTTGCGTTCATTCATGACTCTCCCCAAGTGCTGATCAGTCCATGCAGACCATGCAAAGGCACGGCCAGCCACGTCGGCCGATTCTCGGCTTCATAGGTAATCTCGTAGGCGGCTTTTTCCAGACAGAACAGTTCCAATGCGGCGCGCTCGCCCTCGGCCTGTTCCCAGGCGTGGGGCATGGCGGCGGTGGCCAGGCCGTAGGCTTCAACGAAGGCATGGCGCGACTGGTGCAGGTACTGCCTTGCGACCCGCTGACGAGCCTGGCGAGCGGCGTCGGAGAGGTCTACCGCCGAGGCGCTGCGCAGGATCATCGCAGCAGCATAGTCGAAGGATCGCAACACGCCGCTGACATCTTTGTACGGGCTGTGTTTGGCCCGCCGCTCGTCTAGCGGGCGCGCCGGTTCGCCTTCGAAGTCGATCAGGTAGGCATCGCCCTGCACCACCAGTACCTGGCCCAGGTGCAAGTCGCCATGCACCCGCATCAACAAGCCCCCCTGGGCCTGCTGGGCGAGGTTGTCGATGTGCTTGGCCAGGCCATCGCGTTGCTGCTGCAAATCGTCGACCAAGGCCTGGCTGTCGCGATCGAGGCTGTCGCGGTGCTGCACCAGCAGGTCCAATGCATGACTGAGCTCGGCGCTGATCTGCTGGCTCCAGCGCGCGCTGTCCTCGCCGGTACTGGCGCGGGGTTTGAACGCCGGATCGTCAGTGGCGGCGGCGAGCAGCAGGTGCATTTCGCCCAGGCGCTGGCCGAGCAAGGTGGCAAAGCCGTTGAGTTCGGCCAAGGCGTCGGTGTGCGCTTCGGCTTCGACGCTATCGGGCTCCATCTCATCGCGGATCGCCCGCTCCAGGGTGTTCTGGGTCCAGGCCCAGGCATCGCCCTGGTTGCTCAGGTAGCCCTGGGCGATCATCAGCAGGTTCGGCTGATCGTGCGCGTCGACCCGGCTGACCCAGGCCAGCAGCGGCGATATATTGGCAAAGCCGCCAGCGGTCAGGTAGGCGCTCATCTCCAGCTCCGGGTGAATGCCGGGGTTGACCCGCCGGATCAGCTTGAGCACCACCCGATCAGCGATCACCACCGAACTGTTGGACTGCTCGGCGCTCAGATAGCGCACTTCGCTGTCCTCGTTGAGCTCAAGCGGCGCCAGCAAGTCAGTGCTCTCAAAACGCAGCTCGCCAGCACTGCTGGGCAGCCGGGTGCCGTCCTGGCAGTTGCGCAGCACCGCACGAATGAACGGCTCCAGCACGAACGCATCGGTGATCAGCCCGACCTGGCGGCCACGGCGCACCCGCGACAGTGCCAGTTGCTGCGGCAGCGCGGTGTTGATCTGCTCCTCCGGCAGGAAGCCGAACGGCAACTGGTAGTAATTGGCCACGCCATCGCTAATCACTTCCAGCTCGCTGAGCAGCACCGGGGGGGTCGCCGTGGCCAGGCGCACGCCGTAGCTCAGGCGTACTTGATCGAGCGGCCCTTCCTTGCCGGCGAACCAGCGCCGCTTGGGCAGGTACTGCGGCAGGATCGCGTCTTGCAGGCTGTCGATCGAAGGCGCTTCGAGCAGCTCTTCCATGCGTTTGCGCAGCACCAGCGTGGTCAGCTCCGGCAGGCCCTCGGTGGGCTCGACGTGCCAGCTGGGCATGCGATCGCGGCTGGCCAGCAAGAACCAGTAGAAGCCATACGGCGCCAGGGTCAGCAGGAACGGCAGTTGGCCAATCGGCGGGAAGGCGCTGCCGCCGAGCATCTCCACCGGCACCTTGTCGGCGTACTGCGACAGCTCAAGCTCTGCGGCCTGGGCTGCGCGGGAAACGTTGGCGACACACAGGATGATTTCGCTGTTGCCATTGGCGTCGGTGTACTCGCGGATATAGGCGAGGATGCGCCGGTTGCTCGGCGTGAGCATCTTCAACGTGCCACGGCCAAAGGCCTTCTGCTGGTTGCGCACCGCCAGCAGGCGGCGGTTCCAGTTGAGCAGCGAATGCGGGTCGTGCGACTGGGCTTCGACGTTGACTGTCTGGTAACCGTACAGCGGGTCCATGATCGGCGGCAGCACCAGGCGCTGCGGGTCGGCGCGGGAGAAGCCGCCGTTGCGATCAGGTGACCACTGCATCGGCGTGCGCACACCATCGCGATCGCCCAGATAGATGTTGTCGCCCATGCCCAGCTCATCGCCGTAGTACAGGGTTGGCGTGCCAGGCATCGACAGCAGCAGGCTGGTCAGCAGCTCGATGCGCCGCCGGTCGCGCTGCAGCAGCGGCGCCAGGCGCCGGCGGATGCCGAGATTGATCCGCGCGCGGCGGTCTTCGGCGTAGTAGTTCCACAGGTAGTCGCGCTCGCGGTCGGTGACCATCTCCAGGGTCAGCTCATCGTGGTTACGCAAGAAGATCGCCCACTGACAGTTGGCGGGGATCTCCGGGGTCTGGCGCAGGATGTCGGTGATCGGGAAGCGGTCTTCCATGGCCAGCGCCATGTACATGCGCGGCATCAGCGGGAAGTGAAAGGCCATGTGGCACTCGTCGCCATCGCCCTCGCCAAAGTACGGCCGGGTGTCTTCAGGCCATTGGTTGGCCTCGGCCAGCAGCATGCGGTCGGGGTAGTTGGCGTCGATCTCGGCGCGAATGGCCTTGAGCACCACATGGGTCTCGGGCAGGTTTTCGTTGTTGGTGCCGTCGCGCTCGATCAGGTACGGAATGGCGTCCAGGCGCAGGCCGTCGACGCCGATGTCGAGCCAATAGCGCATGACATCGATCACCGCCTTCATCACCTGCGGGTTGTCGAAGTTCAGATCCGGCTGGTGCGAATAGAAGCGGTGCCAGAAGTACTGGCCGGCGACCGGGTCCCAGGTCCAGTTGGATTTTTCGGTGTCGAGGAAGATGATCCGCGTGCCGTCGTATTTCTGGTCGTCGTCCGACCACACGTAGAAATCCCGCGCCTTGCTGCCGCGCTTGGCGTGGCGGGCCTTTTGAAACCAGGGGTGCTGGTCGGAGGTGTGGTTGATCACCAGCTCCGTGATTACCCGCAGGCCACGCTTGTGCGCCTCGGCGATGAAGCGCTTGGCGTCGGCCATGCTGCCGTAATCAGGGTGCACGGCTTTGTACTCGGCGATGTCATAGCCATCGTCGCGCCGTGGCGAGGGGTAGAACGGCAACAGCCACAGGGTGTTGACACCCAGTTCGGCGATGTAGTCGAGCTTGCTGATCAAACCTGCGAAATCACCGATGCCGTCGTTGTTGGAATCGAAGAACGACTTGATGTGCAGTTGATAGATCACCGCGTCCTTGTACCAGAGCGGATCATCGATGAAGGCTGCTGGGCGGGAACGCTTGGCCATGTGCGACTCCTTTCTGTCCTAGATTATTTCGTGAGATGGGGTTGGCTGGATTGGGGCTGCTTCGTACCCCATCGCAGGCAAGCCAGCGCCTACAGGTTCGCGCGGTCCTTGTAGGAGCTGGCTTGCCTGCGATGGGCCGCGCGGCGGCCCCAAAACCTCAAGGGCGCTACCTACTTCAAGGCCTTCTCAATACGCCAGATACCAAACGGTTGATACCCAGGATCAATCCGCATCCACTGGGTCTTGCCATGCCAGGTCCAGCGATGCCCATTCATCAAATCTTCCCCCAGGGTGTCGGCATCGTCGTCCAACCCCAGCTCCCACAGCGGCAACTCGAAGCTCGCCTCCTGCACGTTGTGCGGATCGAGGCTGATGGCCACCAGAATGTAGTTGTCCCGCTCCGGCGTGCGCTTGGCGAAATACAGGATGTTGTCGTTCCAACAGTTGAAGAACGCCACCCCCAGATGGGTCTGCAAGGCCCGGTTCTGCCGGCGAATGCGATTGAGCTGGGCGATCTCGGCGACGATGTTGCCGGGGGCGGTGAAATCACGCGGGCGGATCTCGTACTTCTCCGAATCGAGGTACTCCTCCTTGCCTGGAATCGCCGCGGCTTCGCACAACTCAAAACCCGAATACATGCCCCACAGGCCCGAGCCCATGGTCGCCAGCGCTGCGCGAATGAGAAACCCGGCACGCCCGGAGGTCTGCAGGAAGAATGGGTTGATATCCGGGGTATTGACGAAGAAGTTCGGCCGGTAGCACTGGCTCCAGGGCGGCTGGTTGAGCTCTTCGAAATACTCGCGCAACTCCTGCTTGGTATTGCGCCAGGTGAAATAGGTGTAGCTCTGCGCATAGCCGACCTTGCCCAGCCGCGCCATCATCGCGGGCTTGGTGAAGGCCTCGGCGAGGAAGATCACCTCCGGGTGCTGGCTGCGCACATTGGCGATCAGCCATTGCCAGAACGGCAGCGGTTTGGTGTGCGGGTTGTCGACGCGGAAAGTCTTCACGCCCTCCTCGACCCAGCCGACCACCACGTCACGCAGCGCCAGCCACAGCGAGGGCACCGCCTCGGCGGTATAGAAATCGACGTTGACGATGTCCTGGTATTTTTTCGGCGGGTTCTCTGCATAGCGGATGCTGCCATCGGGACGCCAGCTGAACCAGCCGGGGTGCTCGATCAGCCAAGGGTGGTCTTGCGAGCACTGGATGGCGAAATCCAGGGCGATCTCCAGGCCATGCTCAGCGGCAGCCGCCACCAGCCGGCGGAAGTCCTCGCGGGTGCCCAGCTCAGGGTGAATGGCATCGTGGCCGCCCTCGGGGCTACCAATGGCGTAAGGGCTGCCGGGATCGCTGGGTTCGGCTTGCAGGGCATTATTGCGGCCCTTGCGGTGCTTCTTGCCAATTGGATGGATGGGCGGGAAATACAACACGTCAAAGCCCATGTCGCGGATCATCGGCAGGCGCTGGTGGACATCATTGAAGGTGCCATGGCGTTCAGGATCATCAGTGATCGAACGCGGGAACAGCTCGTACCAACTGGCGAACTGCGCTGCCGGTCGATCGACATCGAGGGGAAACTCAGCGCTGCGGGTCAGGTAGCTGCGGTGTTCGGCCTCGATCATCAGCCGCGCGGTCTCGGCGTCCAGCAGCAGGGCGACCTGCTCGTTCGCCGGCAGCTCAGACAAGCGCGATTGCAGCGCCACGATCGCTTCGCGTAGCAGCCCCTCGCTGCGCTCTGCGCCCTTGCCCAGCAATAACCTGCCCTCCTCCAGCTCTAGTTTGACCTCGACCCCGGCGTGGTACTTCTTTTCAAGGTCATGGCAATAGGTGGCGAACGGATCGATCCAGGCCTCGATACTGAACAGGTGCAAGCCAAGCTGGACAGGCGTGAACTCGGCCAGCCACAGGTCGTTACCCGCCGCCTGCATCGGCACGCCGTGCCAGTGTCGACTGTTGGCCTCGCGCCAGTGCAGCAGCACCATCAACTGGTCGTGGCCGTCGCTGTAGACCTTGCTGCTGACCTGCACCGGCTGGCCGCTGATGGCCTTGGCGGCGAAGGTGCCACCGTCGAGCACCGGGCTTGTGTTTTCGATCACCAAACGTGGCGCCAGCAGCGCCTGCGACAGGCTGATGGCCTGTTCGGGGTGGTCGTTGGCCATGGGTACGCTTTCGAAGGGCTCGCTGCGAGACATCGGACTGTGCTCCCTGTTGGCGATGGCGGTAAGGGTTCAGAGCCGTCGGACGCGGGAGGGGTTCAAAAAAATTGAGCGAATGGCGCAGGCCCGGATCAAAGCCTCTACACCCTCTGAACACCCCAGCGAGGACAGGCGATGAACATTCCCATTCCACCGGAAACTCCCGATCCGAACATCGACGACCCCAGCTTGCCGCCGCCGGTGCCCGAACAGGAGCCGGACGAGCTGCCGATCAAGCCGACCGTGCCGCCAACCGTGGGTGACCCGCCGAGCCAGGAGCCACCGGTGAAAGCCAAAGGATAGACCAACGGCCTGATAATTCTGCCAGTAGCGGCAATCGCGCCAGGTTCCGATGATGGGTTCTCTCGAACAACAACAGGAGAACCCAGCATGGATGAGTTGCTCACCCGCGTGGACCGTGAACGCTGCCTACTGCAGGCACTGCAAAATGCTGGCGCCGACTACGCCACGCTAAGCACGCGATTGAAGGAAATTGACAGCCACAAACTCAACCGCGCCTTGCGCGATTTGGGTGTGACCGTTGATCTTCAGCACGATTCGGCCATCACCCTGCACGCCTTGCTCGATACGTTAAGCGGCTCGACGAATAAGACGCACGATTGTTGATTACTTCCAGTGGACATCGCCGCCTCTGCGCCAGCCCTATTCCCACGGATTGACCGCCATAGACCAGGTCATGCGATCCCCGTGGGAGCTGATGTACTCATGAGAGGCCGTCAATGATCTCAACAGCATCAAGCCGTTCTCTGCTGCCCGGTCAATTCCTCGACACTGATTTCGCGCATGCGAAACTTCTGCACCTTGCCCGTCACCGTCATCGGAAACTCATCCACCAAGCGGTAATGCCTGGGCACCTTGAAGTGCGCCATGCGCGCCTTGCACCAGCTGTGTAGCTCTTCAACCGTCGCCGTGTGCCCCGGATGCAGTTTGATCCAGGCCACCACCTCTTCCCCATACTTGCTGCACGGGATGCCGATCACCTGGGCATCGGCCACTGCCGGGTGGGTGTAGAAGAACTCCTCCAGCTCGCGCGGATAGATGTTCTCCCCTCCCCTGATGATCATGTCCTTGTTGCGCCCAACGATGCGTACATAACCCCGCTCGTCCATCACCGCCAGGTCGCCGCTGTGCATCCAGCGCGCCGGGTCGATGGCATCGGCGCTGGCTTGGGGGTTGTCCCAGTAGCCGAGCATCACGCTGTAGCCGCGGGTACACAGCTCGCCGATCTGGCCACGGGGGACGATGCAGCCGTGCTCATCGATCAGCTTGGTTTCCAGCTGTGGCTGGGTGCGGCCGACGGTGGTCACGCGCAGTTCCAGTTCGTCGTCCGGGCCGGTTTGCAGCGACACCGGGCTGGTCTCGGTCATGCCGTAGGCGATTTGCACCTGGGCCATGTGCATCTGCTCGATCACCCGGCGCATCACCTCGATCGGGCAGGTGGCGCCGGCCATGATGCCGCTGCGCAAGCTTGAGAGGTCCAGTTGCTGGCGTGACGGGTGGTCGAGCATGGCGATGAACATGGTCGGCACGCCATAGAGAATGCTGGCGCGCTCTTCGGCCACCGCGCGCAGGGTCAGCTCGGGGTCGAAGGCGTCGTTGGGGTAGATCATGGTGCTGCCATGGGTGATGCAACCCAGGTTGGCCATGACCATGCCGAAGCAGTGGTACAGCGGCACTGGGATCACCATGCGGTCGTGCTCGGTCAGGGCGAGGCTTTCGCCGACCATCCAGCCATTGTTGAGGATGTTGTAGTGGCTGAGCGTCGCCCCTTTAGGCGCACCGGTGGTGCCGGAGGTGTATTGGATGTTTACCGGCTGGTCGAACTGCAAGCTCTGCTGGCGGGCCGTGTAGGCCTCGAGCGACGTCTGCCCTGCCCGCTCGGCAAGCGCCTGCCAGGGCAGAAAGCCTTGCGGCGGCTGGGCGGCCAGGCTGATCACTCCGCGCAGCTGGGGCAGGCGTTCGCTGGCCAGTTCGCCCAAGGCTGCCGTGGCCAGCTCGGGTACCAGCGCTTGCACCATGGCGTGGTAATCGGAGGTCTTGAAGGCATCGGCGCAGACCAGCCAGCGGCAGCCGGACTGGCGCAGCACGTAGTCCAACTCAGCAACGCGATAAGCCGGGTTGATGTTGACCAGAATCGCGCCGACCTTGGCGCTGGCCAGCTGCAGGACGCACCACTGGGCGCAGTTGGGCGCCCAGATGCCGACCCGATCGCCTGTGTTCACGCCCAGCGCCATCAAGGCGCGGGCCTGCACATCGACCTGTTCGGCCAACTGCTGCCAGGTGTAACGCACGTTCTGGTGGCGCACCACCAGCGCTTCGCGGTCGGCATGGCGGGCCACGGTGGCAGCGAAGGCCTGGCCGATGGTCTGCTCGAGCAAGGGCCGGTCCTGGCGGCCGCGGGTGTAGCTGGGTTGATTCATGACTGTCCCTTCTTGCGGTTGTTCTGGGCATGACTGAAGCAAGCGACGAATACTCTGGCGCAGATTTACGTTAACGTAAAGGTCACAAGCAGATTGACAGTGAAGTGAGCCAGGCTTACGTTAACGTAAAGGTTACAAGCAACGTGGGAGCGGGCTTGACCCGCGACAGCGATCCAATGGCATCCAGGGCCATACTGATCATGATAAACGCCATCGCGGGGTTAAGCCCGCTCCCACGCTCAAAGCTCACTCAGGCCTAGCCAAGAACAAGAAGGTGCCCCACATGCATTACCCCTCCCTGAACTTCGCCCTGGGCGAAACCGTCGACATGCTGCGCGAACAGGTGCAGGCCTTCGTCGCGGCCGAACTGGCCCCGCGCGCCGCGCAGATCGACCAGGACAACCTGTTCCCCGCCGACATGTGGCGCAAATTCGGCGACATGGGCCTGCTCGGCGTCACCGTGCCGGAAGAATACGGCGGTGCCGGCCTGGGCTACCTGGCCCACGTGGTGGCCATGGAAGAGATCAGCCGCGGTTCGGCCTCGGTGGCGCTGTCGTACGGCGCGCACTCCAACCTGTGCGTCAACCAGATCAACCGCAACGCCAGTCACGAGCAGAAGCAGAAATACCTGCCCAAGCTGATCAGCGGCGAGCACATCGGCGCCCTGGCCATGAGCGAACCCAACGCAGGCTCCGACGTGGTATCGATGAAGCTGCGCGCCGAGAAGCGCGGCGATCACTACCTGCTCAACGGCAGCAAGACCTGGATCACCAACGGCCCCGACGCCAACACCTACGTGATCTACGCCAAGACCGACCTGGACAAGGGCGCCCACGGCATCAGCGCGTTCATCGTCGAGCGCGACTGGAAAGGTTTTACCCGCAGCAACAAGTTCGACAAGCTCGGCATGCGCGGCTCGAACACCTGCGAGCTGTTCTTCGATGACGTCCAGGTGCCCGAAGAAAATATCCTCGGCCAGCTCAACGGCGGCGTGCGCGTGCTAATGAGCGGGCTGGACTACGAGCGCGTGGTGCTCTCCGGTGGCCCGACCGGGATCATGCAAGCGTGCATGGACCTGGTGGTGCCATACATCCACGACCGCAAGCAATTCGGCCAGAGCATCGGCGAGTTCCAGCTGATCCAGGGCAAGATCGCCGACATGTACACCCAGCTCAATGCCAGCCGCGCCTACCTGTATGCCGTAGCCCAGGCCTGCGACCGTGGCGAGACCACCCGCAAGGACGCCGCCGGGGTGATCCTCTACACCGCCGAGCGCGCCACGCAAATGGCCCTGGAGGCGATTCAGATTCTGGGGGGGAATGGCTACATCAACGAGTTCCCGGCCGGGCGTCTGCTGCGCGATGCCAAGCTGTACGAAATCGGCGCCGGCACCAGCGAGATTCGCCGGATGCTGATCGGCCGCGAACTGTTCAACGAAACCCGCTGAGCATAAGGAACTGGCGCCCATGGCTATCCTGCATACCCAGATCAACCCGCGCTCGGCAGAGTTCGCCGCCAATGGCGCGGCCATGCTCGAACAGGTCCAGGCCCTGCGCGGCCTGCTCGCCCACATCGCGCAGGGCGGCGGGCCCAAGGCCCAGGAGCGGCACACCTCGCGCGGCAAACTGCTGCCACGTGAGCGTATCGACCGCTTGCTGGATGCCGGCTCGGCGTTTCTTGAGGTCGGCCAATTGGCCGCCCATGAGGTGTACGGCGAAGACGTCCCCGCTGCCGGGGTGATTGCCGGCATTGGCCGGGTCGAAGGTGTCGAATGCATGATCGTGGCCAACGACGCCACGGTCAAAGGCGGCTCGTACTACCCGCTGACGGTGAAAAAACACCTGCGCGCACAGACCGTCGCCCTGCAGAACCGCCTGCCGTGCATCTACCTGGTGGATTCGGGCGGGGCCAACCTGCCGCGCCAGGATGAAGTATTCCCGGACCGCGAGCATTTCGGGCGGATCTTCTTCAACCAGGCCAACATGAGCGCCCTGGGCATTCCGCAAATCGCCGTGGTGATGGGCTCGTGCACCGCTGGCGGCGCTTATGTGCCGGCGATGGCCGACGAGGCGATCATGGTCCGCCAGCAGGCGACCATCTTCCTCGCCGGCCCGCCCTTGGTGAAGGCCGCTACGGGTGAAGTGGTCAGCGCTGAAGACCTGGGCGGCGCCGACGTGCACTGCCGCACCAGCGGCGTGGCCGACCACTATGCCGACAACGACGAGCACGCCTTGGCCCTGGCCCGGCGCAGCGTGGCCAACCTCAACTGGCACAAGCTCGGTAAGCTGCAACGCCAGGCGCCAGTGGCGCCGCTGTATGCCGCCGATGAGCTGTACGGCGTGGTGCCAGCCGATGCCAAGCAGCCGTTCGATGTGCGCGAGGTGATTGCGCGGCTGGTCGACGGCTCGGTGTTCGATGAGTTCAAGGCGCTGTTCGGCACCACCCTGGTGTGCGGTTTTGCCCACTTGCACGGCTACCCGGTGGCGATCCTGGCCAACAACGGCATCCTGTTTGCCGAAGCTGCGCAAAAAGGCGCGCACTTTATCGAGCTGGCCTGCCAGCGCGGCATCCCCTTGCTGTTTTTGCAGAACATCACCGGCTTCATGGTCGGCAAGAAATACGAAGAAGGCGGCATCGCCAAGCACGGCGCCAAGCTGGTCACCGCGGTGGCCTGCGCCCAGGTGCCGAAGTTCACCGTGATCATCGGCGGCAGCTTTGGCGCGGGTAACTACGGCATGTGCGGGCGGGCCTACGACCCACGCTTCTTGTGGATGTGGCCCAATGCGCGGATTGGCGTGATGGGCGCCGAACAGGCCGCTGGGGTGCTGGCGCAGGTCAAGCGTGAGCAGAGCGAGCGCAGCGGCCAGGCCTTCAGCGCCGACGATGAGGCCAAGCTCAAGCAGCCGATCCTCGATCAGTACGAGCGCCAGGGCCACCCCTACTACTCCAGCGCCCGGCTGTGGGACGACGGCGTCATCGACCCGGCACAAACCCGCGACGTGCTCGGCCTGGCGCTGTCTGCCGCGCTGAACGCGCCCATCGAACAGAGCCGCTTCGGCATATTCCGGATGTGACCCATGAGCGATTTCAGCACCCTTGAACTGATCAAGGACCCGCGCGGCTTCGCCACCCTGTGGCTGAACCGCGCCGACAAGAACAACGCCTTCAACGCGCAGATGATCCGCGAGCTGATCGTCGCCATCGACCAGCTCGGCGCCGACGCCAGCCTGCGTTTCGTGCTGCTGCGCGGCCGTGGCCGGCACTTCAGTGCCGGCGCCGATCTGGCCTGGATGCAGCAATCGGCGCAGCTGGACTTCAACACCAACCTGGACGACGCCCATGAACTGGGCGAGCTGATGTACAACCTGCACAACCTCAAGCTGCCAACTGTGGCGGTGGTGCAAGGCGCGGCCTTCGGCGGCGCCCTGGGGCTGATCAGCTGCTGCGACATGGCCATTGGTGCCGAGGACTCCCAGTTTTGCCTGTCCGAGGTGCGCATCGGCCTGGCGCCAGCGGTGATCAGCCCGTTCGTGGTCAAGGCCATCGGCGAGCGCGCCGCACGCCGCTATGCGCTCACCGCCGAACGCTTCAGCGGCCTGCGCGCCCGCGAGCTGGGCCTGCTGGCCGAGGCCTACCCTGGCGCCGAGCTTGAGCAGCAGGTCGAGGCCTGGGTCGACAACCTGCTGCTCAACAGCCCCCAGGCCCTGCGCGTGAGTAAGGAGTTGCTGCGTGAAGTCGGTCATGGCGAGCTGACCCCGGCCGTGCGCCGCTACTGTGAAAACAGCATCGCCCGCATCCGCGTCAGCCCCGAAGGCCAGGAGGGCCTGAGCGCCTTTTTGGAAAAACGTCGCCCTGCCTGGCAAGACTTTGATAAGGAACCGCGCCCATGAGCCAACCCACGCTGACCACCCTGCTGGTCGCCAACCGCGGTGAGATCGCCTGCCGGGTGATGCGCACGGCCAAGGCCATGGGCCTGACCACGGTCGCCGTGCACAGCGCCATCGACCGCGAAGCCCGGCATGCGCGTGAAGCTGATATTCGTATTGACCTGGGCGGCGCCAAGGCTGCCGAGAGCTATCTGGACATCGACAAGTTGCTGGCCGCCGCCAAGGCCAGTGGCGCCCAGGCGATTCACCCAGGGTACGGTTTCTTGTCGGAAAACGCAGGTTTCGCCCGCGCCATTGAACAGACCGGGCTGATCTTCCTCGGCCCACCGGCCAGCGCCATCGACGCGATGGGCAGCAAGTCGGCGGCCAAGGCACTGATGGAAAACGCAGGCGTACCGCTGGTGCCGGGTTATCACGGTGAAGCGCAAGACCTGGAAACCTTCCGCGCCGCCGCCGAACGTATCGGCTATCCGGTACTGCTCAAGGCCAGCGCTGGCGGCGGTGGCAAGGGCATGAAAGTGGTCGAGGAAGAAAGCCAGTTGGCTGACGCCCTGGCCTCGGCCCAGCGTGAGGCGCAGTCGTCGTTTGGCGATTCACGGATGCTGGTGGAAAAGTACGTGCTCAAGCCCCGCCACGTGGAGATCCAGGTATTCGCCGACCAGCATGGCAACTGCCTGTACCTCAATGAGCGCGACTGCTCGATTCAGCGTCGCCACCAGAAAGTGGTCGAGGAAGCGCCAGCCCCAGGGCTCTCGCCCGAGTTGCGTCAGGCCATGGGCCAAGCGGCAGTGCGTGCAGCCCAGGCGATTGGCTACGTCGGCGCAGGCACCGTGGAATTTTTGCTCGATGCCCGCGGCGAGTTCTTCTTCATGGAAATGAACACGCGCTTGCAGGTCGAGCACCCAGTGACCGAGGCGATTACCGGCCTGGACCTGGTCGCTTGGCAGATTCGCGTGGCGCGTGGCGAGGCGCTGCCGATCAGCCAGGCGCAGGTGCCGCTGATCGGCCATGCAATCGAGGTGCGTCTGTACGCTGAAGACCCGGCCAATGAGTTCCTGCCGGCCACGGGTACCCTCAGCCTGTACCGCGAATCGGCGCCTGGTGAAGGCCGGCGGGTGGATAGTGGCGTCAGCGAGGGCGACAGTGTGTCGCCGTTCTACGACCCCATGCTGGGCAAGCTGATTGCCTGGGGTGAAGATCGCGAACAGGCGCGGCTGCGCTTGCTGGCGATGCTCGATGAGTTCGCCATTGGCGGGGTGAAAACCAACATTGCTTTCTTGCGCAGAATCCTCGCGCATCCGGCGTTTGCCGCGGCAGAGCTGGATACGGGCTTCATTGCGCGTCATCAAGAGGTGTTGCTGCCGACTGCCAGCGAGCTGCCCGCCGCGTTCTGGCAGGCTGCTGCCGAGGCCTGGTTGCAGAGCACGCCTGCGCGGCTGCGCGCTGATGATCCTGGCTCGCCGTGGGCTGAGCGTGAGGGTTTGCGGTTAGGCTTGCCAGCACGTAGCAGTGTGCACCTGGTCAGCGCTGGGCAAGATCAAGCCGTGGCGCTGGAGCGCAGTGCGCCGTCCACTTTGCGCCTTGAAGGCGAGCAGCTGTGCGAGGACCGCGACGGCCTGCGCCGCCGGCATCTGGCCATTCGCCGGGCTGGCACGCTGTATCTGCGCTGGGAGGGCGACGTGCATGTCATTACCGCGTACGACCCGATTGCCGAGGCTGAAGCCAGCCACAGTCACCAGGGCGGGCTCAGTGCACCAATGAACGGCAGCATCGTGCGGGTGCTGGTCGAGCCTGGGCAGTTGGTCGAGGCCGGCACCGCGCTGGTGGTGCTGGAGGCGATGAAGATGGAGCACAGCATTCGCGCGCCCCAGGGCGGGACGGTGCAGGCGCTGTTCTGTCAGGAGGGGGATATGGTCAGTGAAGGGGCGGTGTTGGTCGAGTTGGCTGACTGATCGGAGATTTTGGGGCTGCTTTGCAGCCCCAAAATCCCAAACCTAAAAAATCCCGTGAACCCGCACCACCACGCCTAGAAACTCACACCCAGGTTCGCACAGAACCGTCGGATAGCGCGTATTCAGCGGCCTGAGCAAGCGTTCACCGCCCTCCTCGATCAACTGGCGCAGCACCGCTGATTTGCCCGGCTGGCGAGCAATCACCAGCTTGCCCGGCTGCACCTCAAGCCCGGTATCCACCAGGATCAGCATGCCCTCGGGCACGCTCTTGCCGCTGGCGGCGTTCATCGAGTCGTTTTCCACCGGCAGCCAGTAGGCATTCCCCGCAGGCATGTAATCGGTCTGCTCTTGCAGCTCGCTTGCCGTCGGCAGCCCATCCTGCAGATCCGCCCAACTCAACACCGGAAAGCGAAAACTGGCATAGCGCAGCGCTTGCGCCGACAGCGGCTGCTCGGTGGCGTAACTGCCCTGCGCCTCGCGCACCAGATCACGCTCGACCACCATCGCCTGCGCCTCCAAATACACCAGGCCCAGCACTTCGAGTTTCTCGTTGATGGTCTGCAAGGTCGGCCTGCGCGAACCGCGCAGCCAATGACCGACGCCGCCTTGGGTCATCTGCAGGCGCTCGGCCAGTTTGATCTGGCTGAGGTTGTGTTCGCGCTTGTAGCGCGAGAGAAAATCGATCCAGTTTTCCATGACCGGAACAATACGGGCTGTATTAATCTCATCAATACACATTGTGAATTATCTTCAAGGAGCTAATTAGTACAAATTGACCTATGCTCGGCATTCACTGTCCTTGAAAGGAAATCGAAGGTATCCAAATGAATCCGCAGAAAAACGAAGATACAGATCTCGACAGCGAAGCCGCACGCCGCGCCCTCGACTATTACCTCAACCCCACCCCACCGCGGCCGAACCTGGACAACAAGCTCTGGGCCCTGCAGCCAGGGGTTTCCAGCACTGAAGCCCACGACCATGCGCTGGCCCTGCTGCGCTGCGCCGCAGCCACCGCCCACGAAACCGCCGTTCACCAAGACGGCATGACCCGAGAGATCACGCTGGCGCTGATGCACATGGTGAACATGGCCAGGGCGCTGCTGGAGCACAAGCAGGCGGTTCAATCAGAAGGGAAATAAGGGAGAAACGTGACAGCCGATTAACGGCAATGGCCCCGATTGCCGGGACCGAGGAAGTGCATCGGTAAAAGTATTTTGCCGAATTAAACAAATATCATTTGACTGGCAAATGATAACGATTATTATTGCACTCAGCAGGTCGCGAGACCCGCTGGATAACCTGGAGCCCTTAGGTCGGACTCTCAGATTATCTCCTCATCAGGCTAATCACGGTTTTTGACCCGGCTTTTTGCCGGGTCTTTTTTTTGGCTCTTCAGGCTAATGAAGAAGGGTTACCGCTTGAATGGCAGCGATGATAGCAAAGGTGTGTCAATTGGTGAATGGTTGTTACAGCGTTTTGCGCAAACAGCACTTGAGAATCAATCTCGTTACGATTAAGCTGACTGCGCATCAAGGAAGATGCCCCCACCCCTACCCTTGAGCAAGGAGCAATCCATGACCCGCCTGCTGCTGCCCCTTGAACACGCCCCGCACACTGCTGCAGCACTTGATGATGACGCCCTGCTGCATGCCCTCAAGCGCCTGCCGCGCCGGGTGCAGCAAGTGTTTCTGCTCAACCGCCTCGATCAACTGGATTTTGCCGCTATCGCTGCCCGCCTCGATTTGCCCTTGCTCAGTATCGAGCGGTATATGAACCAAGCGTTGCAGGCCGCTCGCCCGCACGGCGATGGCTTGGCCGGTGTCGCCGGGCAATGGTATGTGCGCTTGCAAAGCCCGCAGGTGACCGCGTGCGAGCGGATTGATTTTCGCCGCTGGCTGGATGCAGCGCCCGCGCATCTTGAGGCGTTTCACCAAACCGAGCTGCGCTGGCGCAGCCTGCTCGGCCCAGCGCGGCAGTTAGGCCACGATGGCGGGTACCGGCAAGGCCGGGCGGCGTTGTCGTTGGGAGGCTGTTCGATTGCCATTGGGCTGGGCGTCGCAGCCCTGTTCGCCTTGGGGTTCTGGGCCTGATTTGTGGGTCGATGAGGTCGCTATCGCGGGGCAAGCCCGCTCCCACGCTGTCAGTGTTCAATGAAACAGCACGTGGGAGCGGGCTTGCCCCGCGATAGCGACATCACTGACACCATGCAACACTTTACCCGCACAACATTCGAACCAAGCGGCCCATCGAGGGGTGTACAGTAGCGTCACAACAAAAGCCACAGGAGTCTGGCAATGACCGTGACGCTGTCCCCCCTGCAGATCGACTGCGATTTCGATTCCGGCAACATTCAGGTGAAGGACACCAGCGACCCCAGTCGGGTACACCTGGCCATCCGCCCTGACAGCCACAGCGACCACTTCCAGTGGTTCCACTTCAAGGTCGACGGCTTGACCCCGGGCCACACCCACCACTTCAGCCTCGACAACGCCAGCCAGTCTTCCTACAAGAATGCCTGGGATGGCTATCAGGCAGTCGCCTCCTACGATCAGCAAAGCTGGTTCCGCGTGCCCAGCCAGTTCGATGGCCAGGCCCTGCTATTCGAATTGCAGGCCGAGCAGCCGCAGGCCTGGTTCGCCTACTTCGAACCTTATCCGCGCGCCCGCCACAATCAACTGATCGAACGTGCCCGCCAGCTCCCTGGCGTCGAGCTGTTGGCCAGCGGACGCAGCGTGCAGGGCCGCGATATCCCGCTGCTGCGCGCAGGCAATGGCGCGGCGGGCAAACGCAAGCTGTGGCTGATCGCCCAGCAGCACCCCGGCGAGCACATGGCCGAGTGGTTCATGGAGGGCGTGATCGATCGCCTTGAAGCCAACGATGCGAGCATCCAGGCGTTGCTCGCAGAGGCCGACCTGTACCTGATCCCTAACATGAACCCTGACGGCGCCTTCCTCGGCCACCTGCGTACCAACTTCAAGGGCAAGGATCTGAACCGCGCCTGGCAGGACGCCAGTGTCGAGCTCAGCCCCGAGGTGTTCTTCGCCCAATCGCAGATGAAGCTGTATGGCGTCGATGCCTTCATCGATGTGCATGGCGATGAAGAAATCCCCCATGTGTTTACCGCTGCCTGTGAAGGTAACCCTGGGTACACGGCGCGGATCGAGCAGCTCGAGGAGCAGTTCCGCAGGACCCTGTGCAGCGTCACCAAGGATTTTCAGACCGAGCATGGCTACACCCGCGACCAGCCGGGCCAGGCCAACATGACCTTGGCCTGTAACGCGGTAGGCCAGATGTATGACTGCCTGTCGCTGACCCTGGAAATGCCGTTCAAGGACCATGACGATGCGCCCAATGCGCGTACCGGGTGGTCGGGCGAGCGTTCCAAGGCGTTGGCGGCGGCAGTGCTGGAAACCTTGCGCAAAATGGTCAGGGATTTGCGCTGACTGTACCGCCCTCATCGCGGGGCAAGCCCGCTCCCACGCATCTTTGCTTGCGAAATGCACGTAGTGGGAGCGGTGTACGCCCAGCCACCTCAGAACTGCACATCAAGGATCACACTGTCGGTGTAACTGGCCGCCGGCGGGGTTGCCTGGTCGGTGTACACCTTGGCGTTGTAGTTGAACACCTGGCTCCCCGTGCCAGTCCCCGCGCCGGGGTTTACATCCGCATCGCTACTGGCCCGCCGTGCGCTGCTCAACATCCCCCAGCGGACACTGCCGGCACTCTTGAAGATGTCGTAAGCCAGATAGTTGCTCGCCGCCGACTTCATCCGCCGCCGTCCATTGAGCACATTCTGCCCATCATCGAGCCCAACGGAGTAGTTGCTGCCTTTGGTGCAGGCAATATTGATGCTCTGGTTGACCGTACCAAACCCTGCCACCACTGGCGCACTGGCAAAGCTGATATTAGGCGTGGTGATCTGGCAATCGTTGCTCACCGTCAGGCTGACGGTCAGCGTCTGCACGCCACTGCCGATGTCGCGCCCCAGGCAGATAGCGCCAATGCCAATGCCTGAGCAGTAGTTCCAGCTCCAGGCGATGTTCAGGGTTTCCTGATACAGCCCGGCGGCCACGTTGGCGCCGACCACCGTTCGAAAATACAGCGGCACCGACTTGGGCGTGGTGCCACTGAGCAGGCCCAACGCATCGATGATGCCCGCCGGGGCGAAATCGAACTGGGTACCGCGGGCGATTGGAAACGAGGTGGTGTTGTTGGCATAGATGGTATACGGGATCACATCGCCAGTAGGGCCCACAAGGCCGCTGCGACTGGAGGTAATGGTGGCGTAGAAGTGGTCGTTGCTGGTCAGCAGCGACAACAGCGAGCCGGTGCATTGCAGGCCGGCGTTGGTGCTGCTGGCCGTCTGCACCGTGCTGCGCACCAGGGTGGAATTGATGGTGCCAAAGGCGGCCGGCGCGGTCGCCACCGACGAGCACAAGGCCCAGGCCGGAGCGGCTGGCAGCAGCAAGGCGCACAGCAGCGCGCTGCGGCTGAAGGTGTTCATTGGCACACCAGCGGGCCGATCAATGGGATGGGGCCCTGCCCTTCGGGCAGATCGAATTCAACCTGACACGGGCCGCCATCCGCCACGTCGACCTGCAAGCGGTTGTGCGCCGAGAGGTTCTCCAGGTAGACCAAGCCATCCCAGCCCACCACCGCCTGGGCGCCGCTGTGCGCGTCGGTCACGCGGCTGCCAAGCTTGAGCACCTGCTGCTTGGCGTCGACCAGCACGATGCTCGCCGCCAGCACCTGCTTGAGCGGGAACTCCAGCAGATAGCCGCTGCCACGCCGCACCGCCACGCGCTGCTCGACCTGCGGCGCGAGGATGTCGGCGGGCAGCTCCATAGGGTCGATCTCGTACTTGCCGCGATAATAACCGCTGCTGTACGGCACCAGCAAATGGCCTTTGCTATCGGTGCGCCCAATCACCTGGTTTTCATAGCGCACCGGCACGTCGGCATAGCCGCTGGTGCTGACCACGACAAAGGCATCGTCGATGCGGTTGGCGGCAAACACCCCGGCATCCATCCACACCAGCGAGCCACTGGCGTCGGCCCAGCGGGTCATCGAACCACTGCTGCCATAGGCCCCGGCCTGCAGTTGTACCGACTGCAAACGCCAGGTGACGTCGGCCTGGCGATAGGCCTCGCGGTCACCGTCGGCATAGCCCAGGTTAAAACCAACACCGCCTTCTACTGGCACGGCGCGGCTGTAGTTGACCCGCTGCAAGCGTTCGCCGTCCGTGCTGCGCTCCATGCTCAGGGCCAGGGTGCCGCGCAGGTCGAACGGGATCACCCACTGCGCCTGCACTGCCCACTGGCTGTCACCGACTTCGCGGTTGGCCGACAGGTACAAGCTGCTGTTGCCCCACAGCGGCTTGCTCCAACTGAGGTTGATCAGGCGGGTGCGTGAGCCGTCGCCAGCGCGCACGTCGAAGTAGCCCGCGCCAAGGCTGCCATAGCTGTCCAGGTTCAGGCTCAGGGTGACCTGCTCGCTGCGTTGCGACAGGCGCATGTAGGGGGTGTCGACCCGCGACAGGTCGGCATACTCGCCATGGCGTTGCAGGCGCTGGTAATTGAAGCCCAGCCGCTGGCTGTTGTACTGATAGCCCAGGGCCACCTGCTGGCCCTGCTCGCCTTCGAAACGGCTTTGCGCCACTGCGGCATTGAGCACGCCAAAGGTGCCCAGGCGCATGTTGCCGCCCAGGCCACCGAGCATCAGCGACTCGGCGCTTTCAAGGTGGCTTTCGAGGGTGAAATTATCGCTCAGGCCATGGCGCAGGCTGGCCGAGGCGACGCCTGGGCCGTAGCTGAAATCGCGCAGCGCATAGTCGCGACGCAGGCTACCGGCGGCCAGGGAGAAATCGCTCAAGCCCTTGGCCAGCAAACTGCTGGTGACGTAGAACGGCAAGGTGGTCGAAACCTGTCGGCCCAAGGCATCGGTGGTGACCACCACTGCCTCGCCCGCACCATTGATGAAGGGCACATTGGTCAGGGTGTACGGCCCAGGCTGCAGCTCGGTGGTGCTGGTCTTGTAGCCGTTGATGAACAGGTCCAGCGACGTCGGCACCGCCGCTTCACCGGCAAAGGCCGGCAAGGGATAGGTGACCAGGTCGGGACGCGCGCCAAAGTCGCGCGACAACTGCACACCGCCGACCCGCACCGAGCTGGTCCAGGGCAAGGCGCCGGTGATCACATCCCCGGCTTCGAACGTCAGAAGGCGCTGTTCGTCGGTGTAGCGCCAGGTAGTGTCATAGCGCAAAAAGCCCTGGCGGCTATCGTCCTCAGGTGCCCCATTGAATGACTGACGCCACTGCCCGGTCGTGGCGAAGGTGCCCCAGCTGTCGAACAGGCGCAGCTCGTTCCAGGCCGCCAGGTAGGTGCCGCCTTCATCGGTGTCGTTCAGGTACAGGTCGTAGTTGAACAGTGCGCCGAAGCTGCTGCGCGCATCGCTGGCCGGGTACAGGTTGCGAGCACCGACCTGCTGCCCTGGCAACCAGGCGGCGGGCACCTGCAACAGCAGCCGTTGGTTCTGGCTGTCGTAGTCGCTGTGCAGCGCCGCAACGCTATCCAGCGCGATTTCGCCCTGCGGCGTACCCGGCAGGCTGATGCCCGCGGCACTGAGCGCCGCACTGTCGATGAACAAACGCCCGGCACGCTGTTGCACGGGCACCAACTCAGCCTTGGGCATCTGGTTCACCAACAGGTCGAGGTACAGCGTGGCGTCGGCAATGGCGGCGGTTTCGCTGGGCGGCGGCGGCAGCTCGTTGGCCACGCCAAGGCCCGGCCCCATCAGCAACAGGCCTAAACACACGCGGCATGTCGCCTGCGACACGCATTTCACACACGGCTTCCAGCCATTGTCGGGTCCTCCATGGCCCCTGACGTCGTTTCACGATTGCTTCAACGG
This sequence comes from Pseudomonas sp. xss_2, assembly GCF_043104195.1. Classification (NCBI taxonomy): domain Bacteria; kingdom Pseudomonadati; phylum Pseudomonadota; class Gammaproteobacteria; order Pseudomonadales; family Pseudomonadaceae; genus Pseudomonas; species Pseudomonas sp. xss_2. The sequence goes on along the minus strand of NZ_JBICKL010000061.1, from coordinate 49,913 downwards.
CCCTGGCTGATCGCTTGGGCCGCATCCTGTCCATTGACCCGGCCCTTGAGCACGCTGGCGGCACTCGGCGCGCTCGGTGCCGGCCAGCGCATGCTGGCGCCGGGCAACACATAGCCGAGCAGGCCTTCGACCACTGGCGTATCCCGGCCGCCCTGTTGCAACACCACATCAGTCAGGCGCGCATGCACCGGCCCTGTGTTGCGCAGCTCAAGGTAGGGCTTGCCTTGCACGCTGACCGGGCGCCAGCTCAGTTGCGGCTTGCCGACGCCCTCGGCGCTGCGCTTGCCTTCAGGGTCGGGCTTACCCCACAAGCCTTCGCCGTAGACGAACAGCGGCACCGAATAGCGCATTTGCAGGCGGATCGCCGCCAGGGTGCCTTCGCTGGGCGCATCGGCCGGCAGCGGCGAGGGGATTTCATCGATGATGATCCGGTAGGCCTGCTCCTGGCCGGCCGGTGAAGTGCCGGTACGGGTCAGGCGGATCAGCTGTTTTTGCCCTGGCGCAATATTGGCCACCGGCGGGCTGCCGATGATCTCGCGCTGGGCCTGGAACTGCTCCTGGTACTCGCCCTGGCGCCAGGCGAATACCCGCACTTGCAAGCTGGCCGGCGCCGTGCCGCGGTTTTCCAGCCACAGTGCGCCGGCCTTCTGGTCAGCTTCGAGCACCGGGTCGATCGGCCAGATCAGCACCGAGGTGGCGGCCCCTGCTGGCACACTGGCCAGCAGCAGCAAACCGATCAATGTTCGCGCCCATTTTGCGCCTGCCCCCATGCTGCTCTCCTTCGCTCGTTGTGATTGATCCAGGCCTCACCAGGTCACCGTCACCTGCACCACATCGGTGTAGGTCCCGGCCGGCAGCGTGCCGCTCAACTGGGTGCGCCCGTACACCGGCAGCTTGATCGCCGTCGGGTCGCTGTAGCTCACGCTCACGCTCTGGCCAATCGCCAGGGCCTGGCTCAGGGCGGCGTCGCGATAGAGCTGGTAGGCGAGCAACTGGCTGCCGCCATTGCGTTTGAGGTTGCGGCGGCCGCTGGCGCTGTTCTGGCCGCCATCCAGGCTCATGCTCAGCGCCACCCCCGGGGTGCACTGGAAGGTCACCGTGGTGCCACCCAACGAGGTGCTCAGGGTGGCGGTGGACAGCGCCGACTGGCTGCCGAAATTCAGCACGCCATAGTTGCTCACCCCGCCCACCACCAGGCAGCCAGCGACAATCTGCGCGCTGACCTGGAAGGTGCTGCTGGTCACCGCCCCCAGCGGCAAGGCCAACAGCAGGCCGAGGGCGCCGACGCCACTGCGCAGCCAGGCGCTCATGGCTCAGAACGTCAGCTCGACTGCCACCGTGTCGGTATAGGTGCCTGCCGGCAGCCCGGCCTTGCCACGCGCCTGGCCATACAGGTTGACGGTCTGCGCCACGCCCGTGCTGGTCGGCAAGGTGATGGTGCCGTCGATGGCCAGCACCTGGGTGTGGCCGGCATCGGTGTAGAAGTCGTACGGCACGAAGTTGCCGCTGCCATCGGCCAGGGCGCGGGTGCCACCGGTCGACTGGCCGTCATGGGCGCCGGCGCGCACGCGGATCGAAGGCACCGTGCCATTGGAGCAGAGAATGCTCATGGCGCCACCGCCCGGGCCGAGTACCTGGGCATTGGCAGTACCGAACAAGGCGTCCTGGGTACCGAAGTTGAGGCTACCGAAGTTCAGCCCCGAGGTGCCGGCGCTGCCGTTGACCTGGCAGGCGGCGGTCAGGGTCAGGGTCGAGTTGATCGTGCCGGTGACGGTCGCGGCCTGGGCCTGGGACGCCAAGGCCAGACCGAGGCCAGCGAGGATGGAGCAAGTGACATGAGTGCGCATCGGAATCTCCTTGGGTGTTACCAGTCCAGGGTCACGCTCAGGGTGTCGCGGTACAGGCCTGCGGGCAGGGCGCGCGGTTGCGCGACCACCACGCCGTAGATCGGGATGGGGATCTGTCGGGTGCTGCTAATGGTGAAGGTGCGCGCCTGGCCAACCCCATAACGGTTATTGCCATTGGGGTCGACGGCCAGTTGATAGGGGATCAGTTCGCGACCATTACTCAAGCGGCGCACGCCATCGCCGCCATTCTGGCCGCCATTGATACGCACGCTGAAAGCGCGCACCGATGGCGTGCAACTGATCTGTAACCCGCCCTCACCGCCCGCCTCGTCGACCCGGCCTTGCAGGGGCTGGTCCCAGCTTGGCCCGCGGGCGCCGAAATCCATCACACCGGGGTTACCCAAGGTGGCCGGTTGCTGAGGGTCGCTGCTGATCTGGCAGGCCGCGCTGATCACCAGGCGCGCCTCGATAAACCCCGTGGTGGTGCCATGCACCACTGAGCTGGGCAACAGCAGCGGGCCGAGGGTCAGCAGCAGGAACGAGGTGCGGTTCATCAGGCGGCGTCCTTGTCCATGGCGATATCCCTACCAGGTGAGCGTGACTTTGAGCAGGTCGGCGTACAGGCCTGGGCGTGGCACCCAGGCCAGTCGGTCGATCCGCGCGTAGAGCGGAAGTTGCGCCGAACCGCTGTCCGGCACCCGCGCCGCGTGCGCCACACCGACGCTCAACGGTTGGCGCCAGGCGGCATCGCGGTAAAGACGGTAAGGAATGGACTTGGCCTGGCGGTCGTCGCTGGCCAGAAAACGCAGTTCGCCAACGCCGCCATGCTGGCCGCCGTCGACGCGGATCTGATAAGGCGTATCAGGGTTGCACTCCAGCCGCGGTGGGCGCTGGCTGAGCAGCACGCCGGACAACGGCGCGCCCGGCCCGTCCAGCCGCGCAACCGCGCCCAGGTCGATGCGACCCAGCGCTTGCGCGCCAGCGTCGCGCTGCTGGTTGACCAGCATGCAGCCGCGCTGCACCTGGACCCGCACTTCGACCAAAAAGTCCGCCGCCAGGGTGCTCGCGCTTAACAGCAGGCCCGACAACACGGCCAGAAAGCGTCTCGTCACCTCGATATTCCTGTCTGTAGGTACTGAGCTTGAGGGTAGCAGCCGGGGGAGATAGCGCCGGGCTCGGCGGCCCCTTCCTTGGCATTAATAACAAGGGGTTAGCGCAGGTTTGGTAGGGGCTGGAGGCCATCATCGCGGGGCGAGCCCGCGCCTACAGAGGGCACGATCTGTTGTTGTGAAAGAATTTTCTGACACAGCGGCAGAACCCCTGAACTTATCAGCCCTCAAATGGCCATATGCCGGCAAAGCAGACGACATTCTGATACCGTGCATGTGAAACATCCTGTGCCATGCGCATTCCGCCATGCGCGGACGGAACCGACAGGAGAACCTCTTTTGACTACTGCCCAGAACGCGCTCGACCAAGCGGTCGAACGCTGTGCCCAGGAACCGATCCAGGTCCCCGGCAGCATTCAGCCGCAGGGCTTTCTGCTGGTGTTGGACGAGCACGACCTGCGCATCCTCCAGGCCAGCGAAAACGCCGAGCGCTGGCTAGGCTTGCCAGCCCGCGAGTTGGTCGGCTGCACCTTCCCCGACCTGATCAGCGAAGGCTTCGACCTGCGCGCGCACCTTCAGTACCTGCCTGATGACGAAGTGTTCCCCTTCCATATTGGCGACGTGCAACTGCGCCAAGGTGTGCCGGGCGGTGAGCGCCTGCGGGTGCTGGTGCATCGCCATGACCAGGTGCTGATCAGCGAATTCGAACCGATTCGTTCAAGCCCGGGGCCAACCGGTCATGGCGACTATTACCCGCTGGTGCGTGCCTTCGTCAGTAGCGTGCATCAGGCAGGCTCGATCGAAGAGCTGCTGCAGCAGTCGGTGGTGCAGCTCAAGCGCATCACCGGTTTCGGCCGGGTCAAAGCCTACCGCTTCGATGCCGAAGGTAATGGCCAGGTGCTGGCCGAAGTGGCGGACCCTGGCTACCCGAGCTACCTGGGGCTGTGCTTTCCGGCCTCCGACATTCCGCGCCAGGCCCGCGAGCTGTACCGGGTCAACCGCATCCGGGTGATCGAAGATGCCAATTACCAGGCCTCGGTGCTGGTCCCAAGCAACAACCCGCGCACCGGCAAACCGCTGGACATGAGCTTTGCCGCGCTGCGCAGCGTCTCTCCGGTGCACCTGCAATACATGCGCAACATGGGCACCCTGGCCTCGATGTCGCTGTCGATCGTGGTCGATGGCCAGCTGTGGGGCTTGGTCTCGTGCCACCATGTACAGCCGCACCGGGTCGACTTGCCAACCCGTACCGCCTGTGAGTTGCTCGGCAGCGTGCTGTCGCTGCAGATCGAGTCACGCGAGGCGCATACCAGCACCCAGACCCTGCTCGACATGCGCCAGCGCATCGTGCGCATGCTCGCCTCGATGGCCGACCATGACAACGTCAGCCAAGGCCTGCGCGCGTTGCCCGATGTGCTGCTGGACTTCGCTGGCGCCAGCGGCGCTGCGATCATCTCCGCCGAACGCTGCGACCTGATCGGCATCACGCCGCCAGAGGCCCAGGTCAACGCCTTGGTGCACTGGCTGGGCGGGCGTGGCGAGGTGTTCCACACCGACAACATTCGCCGCGATATCGACGAGCTGCCGGAACTGGCCGAACACGCTGGCGGCCTGCTGGCGGTGTCGATCTCGCAGATCCACTCCAATTACCTGGTGTGGTTCCGCCCCGAGCAGATCCGCACCGTAACCTGGGCCGGGCGCCCGGAAAAACACATCGGCGCGCAAGGCTCGCTCGACCCGCGCAACAGCTTCGAGCGCTGGCAAGAGCAGCTCAGCGGTTTCTGCCAGGCCTGGGATCCGCTGATCATCGAAGGCGTACAGGAGCTGCGCGGCGCGGTGTTCGGCATCGTCCTGCGCAAGGCCGAAGAGCTGGCGCAATTGGCCGGCGAGCTGAAGCGTTCGAACAAGGAGCTTGAAGCGTTCTCCTATAGCGTGTCGCACGACCTGCGGGCGCCGTTGCGGCATATCGCCGGCTATACCGAGCTGCTCGGCGAAATCGAAGGCGCCGGGCTCAGCGAACGCGGCCGGCGTTTTTTGCAGCACATCGAGGAAGCCGCGCACTTTGCCGGCACCCTGGTCGACAACCTGCTCAATTTCTCGCAGATGGGCCGCTCGGCGCTGCGTCTGTCGGACGTCGACCTCAATACCCTGGTGGAGGCGATCCGCAGCGAAATGGCCCCCGACTATGCCGGACGCGAGATCGTCTGGGAGGTCGAGCAATTGCCCAAGGTGATCGGCGACCCAGCCTTCATCAACATGGCCCTGCACAACCTGATCGCCAACGCCATCAAGTACACCCGGGGCCGCCAGCCTGCGCGGATCAGCATCGGCGCCCGGCAACTGGAAAACGAAACCGAGATTTTCATCCGCGACAACGGCGTGGGCTTTGACATGGCCTATGCCGGCAAGCTGTTCGGCGTGTTCCAACGCCTGCACCGCATGGAAGATTTCGAGGGCACCGGGATTGGCTTGGCCAGTGTCCGGCGGATCATCGAACGGCACGATGGCCGAGTCTGGGCCGATGGCCAGATCGACCAGGGCGCCAGCTTCCATTTCACGCTCCCGCGTAATTCAATCAATACCTGAGGCAACCGTACGATCATGCTCAAGCCCATCCTTTTGGTCGAAGACAACCCTAGGGACCTGGAGTTGACCCTCCTTGCGCTGGAGCGCAGCCAACTGGCCAACGAAGTCATCGTCTTGCGCGATGGCGCCGATGCCCTTGATTACCTGTTACGCCGTAACGCCTACGCCGATCGCGCCGATGGCAACCCGGCGGTGTTGTTGCTGGACCTGAAACTGCCCAAGGTCGATGGCCTGGAAGTGCTCAAGGAAGTACGCGCCACCGCCGAGCTGCGCAGTATCCCGACGGTGATGCTGACCTCCTCGCGCGAGGAGCCAGACCTGCTGCGCGCCTACGAACTGGGGGTCAACGCCTACGTGGTCAAACCAGTCGAATTCAAGGAGTTCGTCGCCGCCATCTCCGACCTTGGGGTGTTTTGGGCGGTGCTCAACGAGCCGCCACCTGGCTCGTTGCGCCTGAACCGGCGCGGCAGCAATTGAGCCTGGCGCCGATGCTGCCCAGCCCGCTGAAACTGCTGATGGTCGAAGACAGCTCGATGGACGCCGAGCTGAGCTTGCTGCGCCTGGAGCGCAGCGGCCTGCAGATTCAGTCGCAGTTGGTGTTCGACCATATCGGCGTCGAGCACGCGCTGCGTGAAGCCAGCTTCGACTTGATCCTGTGTGACTGCGTGCTGCCTGGCTCCTCCGGCACCGAGGTGCTGGCGATTGCCCAGCGCCTGGCGCCAGATGTGCCGTTCATCTTCCTGTCCGGGATCTACGGCGAAGAGCATGCGGTGGAGATGATCCGCCTCGGCGCCACCGATTATGTGCTGAAAAAGAACCTGCCGCTGCTGCCCAAAGCCGTGCGCCGGGCACTGACCGAAGTGCAAGAGCGCCAACGTCGGCGCCGCGCCGAAGAGGCCTTGGCCGATGTCGAGGCGCGCGCACGGATTGCCATCGATGCCGCCGGCATGGGCACCTGGGACTTTCGCCCCGAAGACGGCCTGCTGCTGTGGGACGACCGCTGCAAGACCCTGTTTGGCCTGCCCACCGATACCGAGATGAGCCTGGATGTGTTCTACGCAGGCATCTATCCCGATGACCGGGAGATGGTCCGCAACGCGGTCGAACAAGCCATGCTGCCAACCAGCGATGGCCGCTACCGAGTTGAGTTTCGTATCGCCCAGGCCAACGGCCTGGAGCCACGCTGGTTGCTCAGCAGCGGCCAGTGTCAGTTTGTCGAAGAGCGCTGCGTGCGGTTCTCCGGCGTGCTGCAGGACATACAACAACAGCGCCAGGCCACCCAGGCGCTGAAACAGCTCAACGAGATGCTCGGTGAGCGCGTCGAGCGCCGCACCCGCGAACGCGACCGCGCCTGGGAGTTGTCCCAGGATTTGCTCGCGGTGCTGAACAAAGACCTCACCCCCGTGGCGCTCAACCCTGCCTGGGAGGCTAGCCTGGGCATCTCCCGCGAGCGCCTGAGCCAGGCCTCGCTGCTGCAACTGTTGCCCGAACAGGATCAGGAGTCGTTTCTTGCCGAGCTGGCAGCCCTCGCCCATGGCCGCACCAGTGCGCGCTTCGTGGGTCGCATCCAGCATGCCAGTGGCCAGCAACGTTGGTTGTCCTGGGTAGTGGTGCCGGAAGACACCCTGCTCTACGTCGTGGCGCGCGACATTACCAGCGAGCGTGAATCGTCACTGGGCCTGGCCGAGGCCAACGCCCGCCTGCGTGAGCAGATCGATGAGCGCGAACGAATCGAAGCGGCGCTGCAACAGATGCAGCGCCTGGAGGCGGTCGGCCAGCTCACTGCAGGCGTGGCCCACGACTTCAATAACCTGCTGACGGTGATCCTCACCGGCGCCAGCTTCCTTGAGCGCGACCTGGACAAGGCAAACTACGAGAAGGCGCGCAGCCGCCTGCAACACATCCGCGAAGCAGGCGAGCGCGGCGCCAAGCTGACCTCGCAATTGCTGGCATTCTCCCGCCGCCAGCGCCTGGAGCCGGTGCCGCTGAACCTCAATCATACATTGGCCGGCCTTGAGGAGCTGCTGCGCCGTACCCTGGGCGGCAACATTTCGGTGCGCCTGGACCTGGACGACAGCCTCTGGCAAGCGCTGACCGATCCGACCCAGACCGAAATGATCATTCTCAACCTGGCGATCAACGCCCGCGACGCCATGCCCGACGGCGGCCAATTGACCCTGACCACGCGCAACACCCAGGTGGTGGCTCGCCCGCAGCGACCGGAAGACCCCGAGCCTGGCGAGTACGTTTCGCTGTCGATCCGCGACACCGGCTGTGGCATGAGCGAGGACGTGGTGGGCAAGGTGTTCGAGCCGTTCTTTACCACCAAGGATATCGGCAAGGGCTCAGGCCTGGGCCTGGCCCAGGTGTTCGGCTTTGCCAAACAATCCGGTGGCGGGGTGCGCATCGATACCGCGCCGGGGCATGGCACGCTGGTGTCGGTCTACCTGCCCGCGGTCAAGCAGCCATACGTGCTTGAAGCGGTAGTGGTCAATCAAGCGCAGCCGCTGGCGGCCGAGGGGCGCGATCGTACCGTATTGCTGGTCGACGATGATCACCTGGTACGCGACATGATTGGCGATGTGTTGCGCCTGCACGGCTATCAGGTGCGCCAGGCGCATAGCGGCGAGCAGGCCTTGGTGCTGCTCGATGAGCACATCGACCTGCTGCTGACCGACTTCGCCATGCCCGAATTCAATGGCGCGCAGTTGGCCTTGGCAGCGCGCACGCGCTTTCCCAAGCTGCCGGTGGTGATCCTGACGGGCTATGCCGAACTGCAGGGCCTGGAGTTGGCCGATAGCCTGGTGATCCAGAAACCGGTGCAGGCGCAAGTACTGGCGCAGGCATTGAACGATCTGTTGGGAGCGGTCTGAGCAGGAAGCTCGGCCGTTTTTCAAACGAAGAAAGCGGGAGAGTGTTGGAGGGTAAAGCGAGGAAAGAAAATGGCAGGGGCGGCTGGATTCGAACCAACGCATGGCAGGATCAAAACCTGCTGCCTTACCGCTTGGCGACGCCCCTGTTTCGGATGCGACGAGTGCTGAGCACTGTCGTTCTGACAATTCCCCTTGGATGACAACATGGGTTGCTGTCGGGGAATGCGCGGCACTTTAACAACAAACGTTCGATGTGGGAAGTTTTTTTTTAAAAAAAATTGCCGGAAAACAGCAGGTTAGTCATTAGCGAGCTGTGTGAGCCTCATCCGATGCAAGCGCGCTCCCACGGGTAGCGCGGTGATCGTGCAGGCACCTCTCGACCATCCGTCGTAATTTCCCAACGCTGCCTCAACACAATCGCCTCGCCCCCTTCCAATCAGATAAGCCATATCAGCGCATCACAAGGAGGGCGCCATGCCAGTTTCCCATGACCTGTACCAGGACCTGCACTACCCGCGCGAGATCGTCCAGCAACGCCGCCAGCAAGACCCGAAGCTCGATCGCCTGCTCGACGAGTACATCGATATCGACAATCAGGTGCTGGCCGCAGAAGCGATCTCGGCGGGCATCGCCAACGATGACGATCTGCACCGCCTCAAGGAGCGCCGCCTGACGGTCAAGTACATGATCGAACGGCAACTCGAACGCAAAAGCTGAGTCGCGAGACTGCTTGAGCAACGCCGGCGTGCGCGCCTCCACAAAGCGCCAAGCAGGGTGATCTTACGAGCGACATTGTCCGGTATCCGCCCAGTATCGGAGCTATCGCATAAGGCGATCGTTGCCTGCCAATTTATCTATTGGTCAAAATAGCCGCGCTCGCGCATGCTGCGCCCTGCCCTGTCCTTCGAGGAATTTTCGCTGTGTCCGCCTGGATCCCCACGCCGCTGCGCCACCTGCAGCAACGCCTACGCAGCGAAGCGCGCGCCGACAGTGCGTTGCTGGCCAGCTTCGAGGATAAAGCCCGCGAACGTGGCTACACCCTGAGCGACGGCCAGCACCGGGTGATTGCCTGCATGGCCGAGCAGTTGGCACTGCTGGAGCAAGGCCAGGCACGCAGCCTGTACCTGTATGGCGCGGTCGGGCGCGGCAAAAGCTGGCTGCTCGATGGTTTTTTCCAGGCGCTTGCAGTCGAGGCCAAACGTCGCCTGCACTTTCATGACTTCTTCGCTCGCCTGCACCAGGGCATGCATCGCCACCGGGCGCTGGACGATGCCTTGGGCGCGACCCTGGATGAGTTGATCGGCGCGTGCCGCGCGCTGTGCTTCGATGAGTTCCATGTGCATGACATTGGCGATGCCATGTTGCTGACCCGGCTGTTCACGGCGCTGTTCGAGCGGGGGATTTTTGTCCTGCTGACGTCCAACTATGCCCCTGAGGGGCTGCTGCCCAATCCGTTGTATCACGAGCGTTTTCTGCCGGTGATCCGCTTGATCAACGGCCGCATGCACGTGCTCGAAGTGGGCGGCGATACCGATTTTCGCAGCCTGCCCGCCAACCGCGCGCATCAGCGCTTTACCCAGGGCCACTACGTGTGGCCGGGGGAGCCGCAGCAGTTGCAGGCGTTGCTGGTGCCCGCTACCGAGCCGGTCATGCTGGAGGTGAACCAGCGCCCGCTGCGCGCACTGGCCAGCGATGAGCGACAGGTGATGTTTGGCTTTGCCGATTTGTGCGAGCAGCCGACGGCGGTGATCGATTATTTGCACCTGGCGGGGCGCTATGAGCGCTGGGTGATCGCAGGTCTGGATGACCTGGCCGAGTGCTCGCTGGCGGCGCAGCAGCGCTTCGTCAATCTGGTGGATGTGTTGTATGACCAGGACCGCGAGCTGGTGATGATTGCGCGGCGGCCGCTGGCGGACAGTCTGGGTGGGGCGATTGCTGATCTGATGCGTACGCGCAGTCGCTTGGGGCAGTTGCATCAGGTTGGGCCGGTAACGCGCTTGGACTGAACTGACGCTATCGCGGGGCAAGCCCGCTCCCACGATAGCGCAATGTTCATAGGTGGCGTGGAGGCCGAACTGACGCTATCGCGGGTGGCGTGGGAGCGGGCTTGCCCCGCGATAGCGATATCAGCGCCGCCGCATCATCCAGCCCTGGGCAAATCCGCCAGCACCCCTTCAATCTCGCCAAGCACCGCCGGATCATCCAAGGTCGAAGGCGGCACATAATCCTGGCCATCGGCAATCTTGCGCAGCACGGCCCGCAGAATCTTCCCTGAGCGAGTCTTGGGCAAACGCTTGACCAAGCGCACCTGGCTAAAACACGCCAACGCGCCGATATGCTCGCGCACGCTGGCCACCAGGTCCTTCTGCAACTGCTGCTCGCCAATCCCTTGGCCATCCTTGAGCACCACCAGTGCCAACGGCACCTGCCCTTTGATCTCGTCATGCACACCGATCACCGCGCATTCGGCCACTGCTGGATGGCGTGCCACCAAGTCCTCCATTTCGCCAGTCGACAGCCTGTGCCCGGAGACGTTAATCACATCGTCAGTACGGCCCATGATGTAGACGAAGCCATCGTCATCCAGATACCCGCCGTCGCCGGTGTGGTAGTAGCCCGGATAGGTCTGCAGATAAGCCTGCAGATAGCGCTCATGATCACCCCACAGGGTCTGGCTGCAACCGGGTGGCAGCGGTAAGGCGATCACGATCGCGCCTTGCTGGTTGGGCCCCAGCAGCTGGCCGTCGTCATCCAGCACCTGCACGTGATAACCGGGCACGGCGCGATTACTCGACCCGGGCCGGGCGGCGCTGCCCTCAAGGCCGACACAAGGCGCGGTGACCGGCCAGCCGGTCTCGGTCTGCCACCAGTGATCGTGCACCGGCTTGCCGCTGACCCGTTCCAGCCATTGATGGGTGCTGGAGTCGAGCTTCTCCCCTGCCAGGAACAACTGGCGCAGCGAGCTCAAATCATGCCGGGCGATCAGTTCGCCATCGGGGTCTTCCTTGCGAATCGCACGCATGGCAGTGGGCGCGCAGAACAGCGCATTGACCTGGTACTGCTCGACTACCCGCCAATATGCCGAGGCATCGGGGGTGCGGATCGGCTTGCCTTCGTAAAACACCGTGGTGCAGCCGTTCATCAATGGCCCATAGACGATGAGTGAGTGGCCGACCACCCAGCCCACGTCGGAGATCCCCCACCAGACATCGCCGGCCTGCATGCCGTAGATATGGCGCATGGCAAAGCTCAGGGCCACCGCGTTGCCGCCGTTCTCGCGCACGATCCCCTTGGGTTTGCCGGTGGTGCCGGAGGTGTACATGATGTACAGCGGATCGCCCGCATCCAACTCGACCGGTGGCACGGGCTGGGCGTTGGCCAGCGCTTGAGTCCAGTCCAGGTCACGCCCGGCTTGCAGTTCAGCACGCGCCTGCGGTCGCTGCAGCACCAGCACCTGCTTGGGCTGATGCGTGGCCAGCTGCAGCGCGCGGTCGACCAGCGGCTTGTATTCGATCACCCGCTCGAACTCCAGCCCGCACGAGGCGGTGAGCAGCAGCGTCGGCCGGGCATCGTCGATGCGCAGCGCCAGCTCGTTGGCGGCAAAGCCACCGAACACCACCGAATGCACCGCGCCAATCCGCGCACAGGCCAGCATGGCCATCGCCGCCTGGGGCACCATGGGCATGTAGATGATCACCCCATCGCCCTTGCGCACGCCCAACTCGCGCAGCAGCCCGGCCAGGCGGGCCACTTCATCGCATAGCTGCTGGTAGCTGAAGCGCTGCTGCACGCCGGTCACCGGCGAGTCGTAGATCAGCGCGGTCTGCTCGCCGCGGCCCTGCTCGATCTGATGATCGAGGGCCAGGTAGCAGCTATTGAGGCGGCCATCGGCGAACCAGCGGTGGGTACCGTCGGGGTTGTCTTGCAGGGTCTGCAAAGGCTTGCGATGCCAGGCCAAATGCTCGGCCTGCTCGGCCCAGAAGGCCACGGGATCGGCAATGGAACGGGCGTAGCTGTGCTGGTAAGTCATGTCGGTCGCAACCTAAATACTTGTTGTTATTAAAGGGCGAGCCTCCAGTATGGACCGCCAGCACGCGCCTGCCATGGGACTAAAGTCCATAACCGACCTGCAAATTCGCAGACTCTGCGCCCCGCCCAGGGAGAATTTGCCGGTATCATGCCGGGCCCTGCCTCAGCACCCGTGCCACTGCCCCATGCATAGCCTCGACGACCTCAGAGCCGGCCGCCTGCGCGGCATCCCCCGCCTTAACCTCAAGCAAGGCCTCGAGCAGTTCCCCGAGGAAATCTTCGCGCTGGCCGAGAGCCTGGAAATACTCGACCTGAGCGACAATGCCCTGAGCACACTGCCCGAGGATCTGCATCGGCTGACCCGGCTCAAAGTGCTGTTCTGCTCCAACAACCGCTTCAACCACCTGCCCGAGGCGCTGGGACGCTGCGCCAAGCTTGAGACCATTGGCTTTAGGAGCAATCAGATCAGCGAGGTGAGCGGCGCCGCGCTGCCGCCCAGCGTGCGGGCGCTGATCCTCACGGACAACGCGCTTGAACGCTTGCCAGACAGCCTGGGCCAATGCCATCAGTTGCAAAAGCTGATGCTGACCGGCAATCGCCTGAGCGCCCTGCCCGCAAGCCTGGCTGATTGCCAACGGCTGGAGCTGTTGCGTATCGCCAGCAATCGCCTCACCAGCCTGCCCGACTGGCTGCTGCGAATGCCGCGCCTGGCCTGGTTGGCCTATGCCGGTAACCCGCTACCGGAGGGCTTTGTCGCGCCCCCTGTGGATGCCCCGTGCCCGAGCATTGCCTGGCAAGACATCGAGCTTGGGGCAGAGCTCGGTCGCGGCGCTTCCGGCTTGATCCACCTTGCGCACTGGCGCGGCCAGGACGCGCCACTGGCGGTCAAACTGTACAAAGGGGCGATTACCAGCGACGGCTCGCCCCTGGCGGAAATGAGCGCCTGCATCGCTGCCGGTGATCACCCGCAACTGGTGCGCCTGGCCGGACGCATCGATGACCATCCGCAACAGTTACCGGCCCTGGCCATGCAGTTGATCCCCGCCCATTGGCACAACCTCGCCGGGCCGCCGAGCCTTGCCAGCTGCACCCGCGACCAGTATCCGGACGCACGCCGTTTATCGCCCACGGCGCTGCGCCGGCTGGCCCTGGGCATCGCCTCGGTCTGCGCGCACCTGCACGCCCGTGGCCTGAGCCATGGCGACCTGTATGCACACAACATCCTCTGCGATGACCACGGCCAGTGCCTGCTCGGCGACTTCGGCGCGGCCTCCTTCCACTCAACAGCCGAGCAGCCTGCCGCCATCCTTTTGCAGCGTTTGGAAGTACGCGCCTTCGGCATTCTTCTGAGCGAACTGCTGGCGCACTGCACGCAGCCCGATGAGCAGCTGCAGGCTTTGGCCGAGCACTGCCAGCAGGCCGACGTCGCCCAGCGCCCAGGCTTCAGCGAACTGCTGGCGCTACTGGCGCATTGAGCGGCCACTGCGCGGGGCAGGCGGCAAAGCCAACACGCCGCTGCCCCAATCCGGTGCGAAGCCTCTAGAATAGCCGCCACCTACCTCAACGAGCTCAGCCATGGACATCGATCAGGCCCGTACCTTCCTGGAAATCGTCCGTTGCGGCAGCCTGGTCGCCGCCGCCGAGCGCCTGTTCGTCTCGCAAACGGCGATCACCGCGCGGGTCCAGCGCCTGGAGCAGCAGCTGGGCTGCCAACTGTTCGTGCGCAGCCGCAGCGGCGCCAGCTTGACCAGCGACGGCGAAGCGTTCGTCACCTACGCCAACCAGCTGGTCGAGACCTGGGAGGCGGCGCGCCGCGACCTGCCGCTGCCACAGGGCTGCCAGCAAGTGCTGCATCTCGGTGGTGAAGTGAGCCTGGGCAATCCGATGCTGCTCGACTGGGTCAGCGCCCTGCACCGCGAGCTGCCGAGTCACGCGATTCGCAGCGAGGTCAGCGACGGCGAGTCGCTGCTGCGCAAAGTGGAGATGGGCCTGCTGGACGCGGCATTGGTCTATCAGCCGACCTACGGGCCGGGCCTGCAGGTCGAGCAGTTGATGGAAGAAAAGCTCATCCGCATCCGCCGCGTCGATCTGCCCGAGCCCTACATCTATATCGACTGGGGCGAAGCTTTTCGCCGCCAGCACGACGCCGCCCTGCCCGACTGTGCCCGCGCGGCGCTGAGCTTCAACCTCGGCCCACTGGCCTTGCAGTTCATTCTCGACCAGGGCGGCAGCGGCTATTTCCGCACCCGCGTGGTCCAGGCGTACCTGGACAGCGGCGTGTTCGAGCGGGTGCCGCAGGCGCCGGAGTTCACCTACCCGACCTTCCTGGTGTATGCCCGCAAACGTGACAGCGAGGCCTTGCAGCAGGCCTTCAGCGTGCTGCGCCGGCAAGTCGCCGCCGGCGCCAGCGATTGGTCACAGCGCTGGGATCCGATCATCTGATTTCAGCGCAGCGGCGTTGAGCAAGTGCCGCTTGAGCCCGGCGATCAGGTCGCTCTGGGTGATGACCCCGACCAGGCTGTCGCCATCGAGCACCGGCAGGCAGTGCAGGCCCTGCTCGCTGAGCAGCGGCAACAGCCGCTCCAGCGGGTGCTGGCTGCTGACGCTGACCACCCGCCGACTCATCACCTGCTCCATCAGCACCGGCTTGCGCCGCAGCACGCCGCGCCAGCTGAAACGCCCACGAGCCATGGCCGGGCCAACCAGGTCGCTAAGGCTGACGATGCCTACCAGGCGGCCTTGATCAAGCACTGGCAGGGTCTTGAGGTGATGGCTGGCGAGCATCTTCCAGGCTTGCTCCAAGGTGGTGTGCTTGCTGGCGAACTGAATATCCCGCGACATCACCGAGGCGGCGGTGATCCCGCCCAGGCTGCGCTGCAAGGCGTGTTGCTCGGTGGCGAGGATGATCCGCTCCAGCTCGTCGCGGGTGACGTCGACGAACTCGCCGATGTCTTCCAGGGCCTGGTCGAGGTCGGCGCTGTTGATACCGACTCGCTCGCTTGGCAATGGATCGTGGGTGTGATGCAGGTCTTTGCGCGGCAAGGGGCCTTTGGGGTAGCGCACCCCGGTCAGGCGGTTGTAGAGCACCGCAACCGTGATCAGGATCAGCGCGTTGAGCATGATCGGCTCGAGCAGGTGATCGCCCAGCGCAACCAGCCCTGAGTCGGCCAACACCGCACTGACCGCCACGCCACCACCGGGTGGATGCAGGCAGCGCAGCAGGCACATCACCAGGATCGAGATGCCCAGGGCGGCGCCAGCGACCCACAGCTCGCTACCAAAACCATGGCGCATCGCCAGGCCCACCGCACCGGCCAGGGCATAGCTGCCCAGCACCGGCCAGGGTTGCGCCAAAGGCCCGGAGTGCACTGCGAACACCAGCACCGCAGTGGCGGCCAGGGGGCCGAGCAGGTGTAACGCGATGGAGGGGCCGTAGGCCAGGCTGCACAACCAACCGGCCAGGAACAGGCCAAGCAGTGCGCCGAGGCCGGCACGTAGCCATTCTTTGCGGGGGATATTCAGAGGCGCCGGCAACAGGCGCTGCAATCGACTTTCAGGACGCGAGGCAGACATCGGGCAGTTGATCGTGTTCCAGGGGTTGATGGGTTATGTTTTTTAAAAAGAAAGCCCAGCCGCAATTGGCCTGGGCCCTGTATTGCAGATGCAATCGCTAAGGGGTTCCGTCCGTGGAGATGGAAACTGGTAAGTTTCGTGGCAGGGATTGTGCCGGGTGCACCGTTTTGGGGCCAATTCAAAAAAATGCGCTTGAGCTGCAATATTTTTGCAGGGTGGGACGTGGGCTGGCAGGGCCGGCCTCATCGCGGGGCAAGCCCGCTCCCACGAATGTGCGGCTAGGCCGACGATGGCGTGGGAGCGGGCTTGCCCCGCGATGAGGCCAGCGAATAAAGAAATTCAGCGCCCCTTGCGCGGCAGCTCGATGCTTACCCGCAACCCACCCAGGGGACTTTGCAGCAAGGCGATGCGCCCGCCCCAGGCCTCGACGATATCGCGCACGATGCCAAGGCCCAGGCCATGCCCATCGACCTGCTCGTCGAGCCGCGATCCGCGCTCAAGCACCTGCATGCGGTTGGCTTCGGGAATCCCCGGGCCGTCATCGTCGACCCACAGCTGATAGCCATCGCTCGTCTGGGCAATGCCAAGGCGCACTTCGCTGTCGGCCCACTTGCAGGCGTTGTCCAACAGATTACCGAGCAGCTCCAGCAAATCTTCGCGGTCCCACGGCAGCAGCAACCCCGGTGCGACATCGCGCTCGAGCAACAGCCCTTCACCATGGATCATGCCCAAGGTTGCCAGCAGCGCCGGCAGTTCTGCATCACAGTCGAACTGCGCGCCCGGCAGCGCATCGCCGGCCAGCCGGGCGCGGTTTAGTTCGCGGGTCAGGCGTTGCTGGATCTGTTCCAGCTGCTCACGCATCTGCGCCTGCACCTCGGGCAGATCCTTGAGCCGTTCACTGGAGGCCAGACTGATCAATACCGCCAGCGGCGTTTTCAGTGCGTGGCCGAGGTTGCCCAAGGCATTGCGCGAGCGTCGCAGGCTGTCTTCGGTGTGCGCCAGCAGGTGGTTGACCTGATCCACCAGCGGTTGCAACTCACTGGGCACCTGGGCATCCAGCTGAGAGCGCTGGCCTTGCTGCAACTGGGCGATCTGCTGGCGGGCGCGCTCCAGTGGGCGCAGTGAGCGGGTCACTGTGATGCGCTGCAACACCAGCACCAGCACCAGCGCCACCAGGCCCATGCCTAGACCAATCTGCTGCATCCGGCGAAAGCCATCGCGCACGGGTGAATAGTCTTGGGCGACGCTGATCGAGATGTCCTGCCCCAGGCGCCGGTAATCGGCGCGAAAGGCCAGCAGTTGCTGGCCTTCTGGCCCTAGCTCATGGCTGTCTTCCAGGCCGGGCTTGGACGGCTTGGGCATGTCCAGGTCCCACAGCGAACGTGAGCGCCAGGTGCCCTTGTCGAAGTCGATGCGAAAGTAATAGCCAGAGAAGGGCCGCTGGTAGGCGGCAGACACCCGCCGCTCGTCCAGCTGCAGGCCGTTGGGGCCGCGCACCATGGCTACCAGCAGGTTCTCGCTTTCCTTGCGCAGGCCGGTTTCCAGGTAGCGTTGCAGGCCTACCTCGAACAGCCACAAAGTCAACTGGGCCAAGGCCAGGCCGACCACCACCAGCACCGCGACCAGGCCCAGGCTCAGGCGCGCCTGAATCGACTTCACTGGCTGTTCCCGGCGTAGACGTAGCCCTGGCCGCGACGGGTCTCGATCACGCTGCGCCCGAGTTTGCGTCGCAGGTGATTGACGTGCACTTCGAGCACGTTGGAATCGCGCTCGGTCTCGCCGTCATACAGGTGCTCGGCCAAGTGGCTTTTGGACAACACCTGCCCCGGATGCAGCATGAAGTAGCGCAGCAGGCGAAACTCGGCGGCGGTCAGCTGGATGTCGACACCTTCGCGGCTGACGCATTGCCGCCCCTCATCCAGGTGCAGCCCGGCAGCTTCCAACTTCGGCTGGTTGGCCAGGCCCCGCGCACGGCGCAGCAAGGCCTGGATGCGCAGTTGCAGCTCTTCGGGGTGGAACGGTTTGCTCAAGTAATCGTCGGCCCCGGCCTTGAGCCCTTCGATGCGCTCGGCCCAGGAGCCGCGCGCGGTGAGGATCAATACCGGGGTGGCCAGGCCTGCCGCGCGCCATTGGGCCAACACCTCCAACCCCGGCAACCCGGGCAAGCCCAGGTCGAGGATGATCAGGTCATAGGGTTCGCTTTGGCCCTGGTACACCGCATCGCGGCCATCGGCCAGCCAGTCCACGGCGTAGCCCTGGCGTTGCAGGCCCACCGTCAGTTCGTCCGCCAGGGGGACATTGTCCTCGACAAGCAGCAGGCGCATTCAGTCGTCTTCCTCGTCTTTGAGCAGCACGCCACTGCGGGCGTCCAGCTTGATCTCGCGCACTACGCCGGCAGGGGTCAGCAACTCGACTTCATACTCGTAACGGTTGTGCTTTTCTTCCAGCTCCGCCTCCAACAGCCGCGCCCCGGGGTAACGCCCCAGGGCGGACTCGAGCAGTTGCTCAAGCGGCAGGATGATGCCCTTTTGCCGCAGCTCAAGGGCTTCATCCTGGTCAAGGTCACGGGCCACGGCCAGCGAACAGACGGTCATCAGCGCAAGGGCGAGGTAGCGCGCCGTTCGCGGTACAGGGTTCATCAGTTATCCCGAGCGTCCTTGAGTACTTCACCGGTCTTGGCGTCCAGGTCCACGTCCCACTCGACGTTCTGCGCATCACGCAGCTCGACCTTGTAGATGTAGCGGCCGTACTCGTCTTCGAGTTCCGAATCGGTGACGGTGGCGCCTGGGTGCTTGGCGACCGCCTTGGCCTTCAATTCGTCCAGCGACATGATGGTCTTGGCGTTGACCAGCTTGACCACTTCGTCAGGCTGGACGTCTTTGGCCAGGGCAACGTTGGCGCCAAAGGCCAGGGCAGCGGCGGTGAACAGGGCAGTCAAAGTTTTCATGAGGGTCTCTCCGTCGAGATGTGTAATTTGTCTACGGGGTTAAGATTAACCACCGGTCCTTAACTCAACCTGAAAACAGCTGGCGCCATGATAGCGCAGCGCGTTAGCCGCCGGTTCCCTATAATGCCCCGCTTGTTAGCCGCGAGGTCGTGCATGAGCGCCATCCATATCAAGTCCCCTGCCCTGACGTTCAAGGCGGGCAAGCGTGCCTTGCAACAGATCCGCGAGCGCGGCCTGCGCGCCGCCGATGTGGGCGTGGTGCCTGGTGCTGCGGGCGGGCCAAAGCCGCTGGGGATCCAAGGCCTGGACCTGGCGCTGTTCGGTGAGTGGCTGCCTTCGGCGCCGCGCCAGCGGGCATTGATTGGCGCCTCGATCGGCTCCTGGCGCTTCGCCAGCGCCTGCCTCGATGACCCGGTTGCCGGCCTGCGCCGCCTGGGCGAGCTGTACACTGAGCAAGACTTCGCCAAGGGCGTGACGCCCGCCGAAATCAGCCGCAGCTGCCAGCGCATGCTCGATGACCTGTTGCAGGGCAACGATGGGCAGATCCTGGCCAATGCGCACTACCGGCTGAACATCATGGTGGTGAAAAGCCACGGCCTGCTGGCCGACGACCATCGCGCTCGGCTAGGGCTGGGCTTGTCTTCGGTGATTGCCAGCAACCTGCTTGGGCGCGCCCGGCTGGGCCGGCATTTCGAACGGATCATCCTGCATGACGGGCGTTCGCCACCGCCGCTGGATGAGCTGACCGACTTCCCCTCGCGCTACCTGCCGCTGGACCTGGCCAACCTGCGCCACGCCCTGCTCGCCTCGGGTTCGATCCCCATGGTCATGCACGGGGTGCGTGATATTCCAGGCGCTGGCAGCGGCACCTACCGTGACGGCGGCTTGCTCGACTACCACCTGGACCTGCCCTACCGCGGCGATGACCTGGTGATCTACCCGCACTTCACCGACAAGGTGGTGCCCGGCTGGTTCGACAAGGCCCTGCCCTGGCGCAAGGGTGACGCCACGCGGCTGCAGAATGTGTTGCTGATGACCCCCTCTGCGCACTACCTGGCGGCCCTTCCCTACGGCAAGCTACCTGACCGCAACGACTTCAAGCGGTTCATGGGCGATGCGCCAAGCCGCAAGCGCTATTGGTACAAGGCGATTGCCGAGAGCCAGCGATTGGGCGATGAGTTACTCGAGTTGATCGCCACCGGGCGGCTGCACGAACGGCTGCAACCGTTATAGCGGGCATGCTGGTAGAATCGCCGTCAGTATTGATTCCTACAGAGTTCTGACAGCGTGGAAATTTTCAAAGAGTTCACATTCGAATCGGCCCACCGCCTGCCCAACGTCGCGCCAGGCCACAAGTGCGGTCGCCTGCATGGCCACTCGTTCAAGGTCGCCCTGCACCTGACCGGCCCGCTTGACCCGCACACTGGCTGGATCCGCGATTTCTCCGAGATCAAGGCGATCTTCAAGCCGATCTACGAGCAGCTGGACCACAACTACCTGAACGACATCCCTGGCCTGGAAAACCCGACCAGTGAAGTCATCGCCAAGTGGATCTGGGAACAGGTCAAGCCGCTGCTGCCTGAGCTGTCGAAAGTACGCATCCACGAAACCTGCACCAGCGGCTGCGAATACACCGGCGACTGAGTCAGGCCTGCCCGGCGCCCAATTCCAGGGCGTCGCGCAAAAAACGCGGGGCGATGTAGCGCTCGTAGTGCGCCTCGGACAGCAAGAAGAACTCGCGGTCGATGGCATCGCGCAGCTGCGGCAGCTCCCAGTCGCGAAACTCCGGCATCAAGGCCATGCCGTAGGCTTCCAGGTCGCGGATCATTCGCGCGCCGCGGGCGATCAACTGATACGCCCAGCAGTATTCGGACTGATGGGCGACGAAGCGAATCGAGCGCTGCTCCAATTGCTGGCGCAGGCAGTCTTTGTCGAACACCTCAAGCTTGGCCATCATCACCTGCACCAGCAATTGCTCCAGGCGCAGCCAGACCGCGCGCTTTTGCTCGTCGCTGTAGCCGTTCCAGTGGATCACTTCGTGGTGAAAACGCTTGCAGCCGCGGCACACCAGGTCGCCGTAGACGGTAGAGCACAAGCCCACGCAAGGGGTTTTGATGGATTGATTGGACATGAAAAAACAACGGCTTGGCGGTGGAACACGGCCCCATGTTAGCCCTTTGTCTAACCAGGGTCACCCGTTAAAGTCATAAGTGCCGCCTTACTTTCGTTCGCTTTTTGCCGTAGAATCACTCCGCCTTTTCAAGGCAACAATGTCCGTTGGAAGCTGTTTTCAAAGCGTCACGAGCACAGTTGATCCGGTAGAACGGCGTTGGCCCGGCTCATGCACCCTCGCATGGTCCGCGCCAACCCCTCATCAGCCTCCGTTCTACAGGCGTAAAACTTTGAAAGCAGCTTCTGTAAGGATTCTCTGCGACCCTGGCTGGGCGGCCCAAGAAGCCGTCATTGCGCATGGGTGCATGAGAATGCTGGATGAGCGTCCCGGACTCCCTTTAGGGACCACTGATGAGGGTAATAACTGTGCTTGAAGCCTACCGCAAACACATCGAAGAGCGTGCCGCTCTGGGTATCGTGCCCCAGCCGCTGAACGCCGAACAAACCGCAGGCCTGGTCGAGCTGCTGAAAAACCCGCCGGCCGGCGAAGAAGCCTTCCTCGTAGAACTGATCACCGACCGCGTACCGCCAGGCGTCGACGAAGCCGCCTACGTCAAGGCCGGTTTCCTCTCCGCCCTCGCCAAGGGCGAAGCCAAGTCGCCGCTGATCGACCGCAAGCACGCCACCGAGCTGCTGGGCACCATGCAGGGCGGCTACAACATCGAAACGCTGGTCGCGCTGCTGGACGACGCCGAACTGGGCGCCGTCGCGGCCGAACAGCTCAAGCACACCCTGCTGATGTTCGATGCCTTCCATGACGTCGCCGAGAAAGCCAAGGCGGGCAATGTTCACGCCAAGGCCGTGCTCGAGTCGTGGGCTGCCGGCGAGTGGTTCACCTCGCGTCCGGAAATCGCCCAGAAGTACACCCTGACCGTGTTCAAGGTGCCTGGCGAAACCAACACCGACGACCTCTCCCCTGCCCCGGACGCCTGGTCGCGCCCTGACATCCCGCTGCACGCCCTGGCCATGCTGAAGATGGCCCGTGACGGCATCGAGCCTGAGCAACCGGGTTCGGTTGGCCCGCTCAAGCAGATCGAAGCCGTGCGCGCCAAAGGCTTCCCGGTCGCCTACGTGGGTGACGTGGTCGGTACTGGCTCGTCGCGTAAATCGGCGACCAACTCGGTGCTGTGGTTCTTCGGTGACGACATCCCTAACGTGCCGAACAAGCGCGCTGGCGGTTTCTGCTTCGGCACCAAGATCGCCCCGATCTTCTACAACACCATGGAAGACGCCGGCGCCCTGCCGATCGAATTCGACTGCACCAACCTGGGTATGGGCGACGTCATCGACGTCTACCCGTACAAAGGTGAAGTGCGCCGTCACGAAAGCGACGAGCTGGTCACCACCTTCGCCCTGAAAACCGAAGTGCTGCTCGATGAAGTTCGTGCTGGCGGCCGTATCCCGCTGATCGTCGGCCGTGGCCTGACCGAAAAAGCCCGTGCCGAACTGGGCCTGGGTGCATCGGACCTGTTCAAAAAGCCCGAGCAGCCTGCCGACACCGGCAAAGGCTTCACCCTGGCACAGAAAATGGTCGGCCGCGCCTGCGGTCTGGCAGAAGGCCAGGGCGTACGTCCAGGCGCCTACTGCGAGCCGAAGATGACCACCGTCGGTTCTCAGGACACCACCGGTCCAATGACCCGTGATGAACTCAAGGACCTGGCGTGCCTGGGCTTCTCCGCCGACCTGGTGATGCAGTCGTTCTGCCACACCGCGGCCTATCCGAAGCCGATCGACGTCACCACCCACCACACCCTGCCAGACTTCATCCGCACCCGTGGCGGCGTGTCGCTGCGTCCAGGCGACGGCATCATCCACAGCTGGCTGAACCGCATGCTGCTGCCTGACACCGTCGGCACCGGCGGCGACTCGCACACCCGCTTCCCGATCGGCATCTCGTTCCCGGCCGGTTCCGGCCTGGTGGCGTTCGCCGCAGCCACTGGCGTCATGCCACTGGACATGCCTGAGTCGGTCCTGGTGCGCTTCAAGGGCAAACTGCAACCGGGCATCACCCTGCGTGACCTGGTACATGCCATCCCTTACTACGCCATCCAGCAAGGCCTGCTGACGGTCGAGAAGAAAGGCAAGAAAAACGCCTTCTCCGGTCGCATCCTGGAAATCGAAGGCCTGGACGAGCTGACTGTCGAGCAAGCCTTCGAGCTGTCCGACGCCTCGGCCGAGCGTTCCGCTGCTGGCTGCACCATCAAGCTGCCGGAAAAAGCCGTTGCCGAGTACCTGCAGTCGAACATCACCCTGCTGCGCTGGATGATCAGCGAAGGCTACGGTGACGCGCGTACCATGGAGCGCCGTGCGCAAGCCATGGAAGCCTGGCTGGCCAACCCGCAGCTGCTGTCGGCCGACGCCGATGCCGAATACGCCGAGATCATCGAGATCGACCTGGCCGACGTCAAAGAGCCTGTGCTCTGCGCGCCGAACGACCCGGACGATGCGCGCCTGCTGTCTTCGGTACAGGGCGAGAAGATCGACGAAGTGTTCATCGGTTCGTGCATGACCAACATCGGTCACTTCCGCGCTGCCGGTAAGCTGCTGGACAAGGTCAAGGGCGGTATTCCGACCCGTCTGTGGCTGGCCCCGCCAACCAAGATGGATGCCCACCAGCTGACCGAAGAAGGCTACTACGGCATCTACGGCAAGGCCGGTGCGCGCATGGAAATGCCAGGCTGCTCGCTGTGCATGGGTAACCAGGCTCGTGTGCAGACCGGTTCTACCGTGGTCTCCACTTCGACCCGTAACTTCCCGAACCGTCTGGGCGACGCCACTAACGTCTACCTGGCCTCGGCCGAGCTGGCTGCTGTCGCTTCGATCATCGGCAAACTGCCGACTGTCGAAGAGTACATGCAGTACGCCAAGGACATCGACAGCATGGCTGCCGACGTCTACCGCTACCTGAGCTTCGACCAGATCGCCGAGTTCCGTGAAGCGGCCGAAAGCGCCAAGATCCCGGTTGTTCAGGCGTAACAACAGCTACGAGCGTTAAGCTTCAAGCTGTAAGAAAAAGCCCCGGCAGAAATGCCGGGGCTTTTTTTTTGCGGTGCCTGTACCGACCTCATCGCGGGGCAAGCCCGCCACGCAGTTCGCTACATGGGTTCTGGATTGCGCGGGAGCGGGCTTGCCCCGCGATGAGGCCCGCATAAACACTACAAAATCATCAGATCACGAACAGATCGACAAACCGATGCACCGGTGTCGCCTCCAGCTGCGCCTGCGCCTTGCACAAGGCAAAGATCTGCGCACAACGCTGCCCGGCAAAGCGGGTAGCGAGGTTGGCCTTGAACTTCTCCTCAAGCAACGGGATACCCTCGGCCCGCCGCCGCCGATGACCGATCGGATATTCCACCGTCACCTGCTCGGTACTTGAGCCATCGTTGAAAAATACCTGCAGCGCATTGGCGATCGAGCGCTTGTCAGCCTCAAGATATTCACGACTGAATCGCGGCTCCTCGACCACCTCCATCTTCTCGCGCAGGCGGTCGATGGTCGGGTGCGCGGCATGGAAGCTGTCTTCGTAGTGCTCGGCCACCAGATTGCCGAAAATCAGCGGCACGGCGGTCATGTATTGCAGGCAATGGTCACGGTCAGCGGCATTGGCCAGCGGCCCCACCTTGGAAATGATGCGGATCGCTGATTCATGGGTCGTGATGACGATGCGTTCGATTTCATGCAGTCGGTTACGCACTTTTGGATGCAACACCAGCGCCGCCTCGCAGGCGGTCTGGGCGTGAAACTCGGCCGGGAAGCTGATCTTGAACAGGACGTTTTCCATCACGTAGCTGCCGAACGCCTGAGGCAGTCGCAGCTGACGCTGGTCGACCGGCTTGAGCGCCAGATCCTTGTTGGTATGACTGAACAAGACGTCGTAGAAGCCCCACTGCTGTGCACTGAGCACACCCGGAATGCCCATCTCCCCGCGCAGGGCGATATCGGCCAGGCGCACACCACGGCTTGACGCATCACCTGCGGCCCACGACTTGCGCGAGCCGGCATTAGGCGCATGGCGGTAGGTGCGCAAGGCCTGGCCATCGACGAAGGCATGCGACAGCGCCGACAACAGCTGCTCGCGGTTGGCCCCCATCAACTTGGCGCACACCGCCGTCGAGGCGACCTTGACCAGCAACACATGGTCCAGGCCGACGCGGTTGAAGGAGTTCTCCAGCGCCAGCACCCCCTGGATCTCATGGGCCATGACCATGGCTTCGAGCACCTGGCGCATGTTCAACGGTTGCTCGCCCGCCGCCACGCGCTTTTGCGAGAGGTGATCGGCCACCGCCAGGATGCCGCCGAGGTTATCGGACGGATGCCCCCACTCGGCCGCCAGCCACGTGTCGTTGTAGTCCAGCCAGCGGACGATGCAGCCGATGTCCCAGGCGGCCTTGACCGGGTCCAGCCGGTACGAGGTGCCGGGCACCCGCGCGCCGTGGGGCACGATCGTGCCCTCGACGAGCGGCCCCAAGTGCTTGCTGCACTCGGGGAAGCGCAACGCCAGCAGGCCGCAGCCCAAGGTGTCCATCAGGCAGTTGCGCGCGGTGTCCAGCGCCTCGGCCGAGCCGACTTGATAGTCGAGCACGTAGTCGGCGATGGTTTGCAGCACCCGGTCGTAGTCCGGGCGGTCGTTGAGGTCAACGTTGGCGCTCATCTCTGTTGCTTCCTGTTGCAGAGGGTTGAACAAAGAAGCCGAGCGCCGCTCATGTGTCAGGGGGCGTGCCTAGAAGGCATCACCAGGTACCCGTACCCAGCCCTCCATCAACACGCGAGCGCTTCGGCTCATGATTGCTTTGGTGACTGTCCACTGGCCATCCACCTGACGCGCCTCGGCGCCGACCCGCAAAGTGCCCGAGGGATGGCCGAAACGTACCGCGCTACGCGGGTTGCCGCCCGCTGCCAGGTTGACCAGCGTCCCTGGAATGGCGGCGGCGGTACCGATCGCCACGGCGGCGGTGCCCATCATGGCGTGGTGCAACTTGCCCATCGACAGTGCACGAACCAACAGGTCGATGTCGCTTGCAGCAACCGCCTTGCCACTGGATGAGGTATAGGCCACTGGCGGCGCGACGAAGGCAACCTTGGGAGTGTGCTGACGCGTGGCCGCCTGATCGACGTGCTCGATCAAGCCCATGCGCAGGGCACCATAGGCGCGGATGGTTTCAAAACGCGCCAGCGCCGCCGGATCGCCGTTGATCGCGTCTTGCAGTTCGCTGCCGCTGTAGCCGATGTCGGCGGCATTGACGAAGATGGTCGGGATACCCGCGTTGATCAGGGTCGCCTTGAAGGTGCCGATACCTGGCACTTCGAGGTCGTCGACCAGGTTGCCGGTGGGGAACATCGCCCCGCCGTCGCCGTCTTCGTCGGCGGCCGGGTCGAGGAATTCCAGCTGCACTTCGGCAGCGGGGAAGGTCACGCCGTCCAGTTCGAAATCACCGGTTTCCTGCACTTCGCCTTCGCTGATTGGCACATGGGCGATGATGCTCTTGCCGATGTTGGCCTGCCAGATGCGCACGGTGGCGATGCCGTTATGCGGGATGCGCGCGGGGTCGACCAGGCCGCTGCTGATGGCGAACGAGCCGACCGCTGCCGAGAGGTTGCCGCAGTTGCCGCTCCAATCGACGAAGGCCTTGTCGATCGAGACCTGGCCGAACAGGTAGTCGACGTCGTGCTCAGCGTTGCTGCTGGCCGAGAGGATCACGCACTTGCTGGTGCTGGAGGTGGCGCCGCCCATGCCGTCGATCTGCTTGCCGTAAGGATCGGGGCTGCCGATCACCCGCAACAACAGGGCGTCGCGGGCCGGGCCGGGTTGCTGGGCGCGCTCGGGGAGGTCTTGCAGGCGGAAGAACACGCCTTTGCTGGTGCCGCCACGGATGTAGGTGGCGGGGATCTTGATCTGCGGTGCGTGTGCCATGGTTTGGTCCTGATCATTCAGTTGTACGGCTGGGGCCGCTCCGCGCCCCTTCGCGGGCAAGCCCGCTCCTACCGAGACCTGTGGGAACGGGCTTGCCTGCGAAGGGGCGCGGAGCGGCCCCGCTTTACGCGGTGCCTTCCAGGAAGTCCTGGGCAAAGCGCTGCAGCACCCCACCCGCCTCGTAGATCGACACTTCTTCAGCGGTATCCAACCGGCACGTCACCGGCACCTCGAGCCGCTCGCCATTACGGCGGGTGACCACCAAGGTCAAGGTCGCCCGCGGCGTACGCTCGCCCAACACGTCGTAGCGCTCGCTGCCATCGAGCTGCAGGGTCTTGCGGTCGGTACCCGGCTTGAACTCCAGCGGCAACACGCCCATGCCTACCAGGTTGGTGCGGTGAATGCGCTCGAAGCCTTCGGCGACAATCGCTTCAACCCCTGCCAGACGCACACCCTTGGCCGCCCAATCGCGCGACGAGCCTTGGCCGTAGTCGGCACCGGCAACGATGATCAGCGGTTGTTTACGCTGCATGTAGGTCTCGATCGCCTCCCACATACGGGTCACCTTGCCTTCTGGCTCGATCCGCGCCAGCGAGCCTTGCTGCACGCTGCCGTCTTCCTTGCGCACCATCTCGTTGAACAGCTTGGGATTGGCGAAGGTGGCGCGCTGGGCGGTCAGGTGATCGCCGCGGTGGGTGGCATAGGAGTTGAAGTCCTCCTCGGGCAGGCCCATCTTCGCCAGGTACTCACCCGCCGCGCTGTCGAGCATGATCGCATTGGACGGCGACAGGTGGTCTGTAGTGATGTTATCCGGCAGCACCGCCAGCGGGCGCATGCCGCGCAGGGTACGCTCGCCAGCCAGGGCGCCCTCCCAATACGGCGGGCGACGGATATAGGTGCTCATCTCACGCCACTCATACAGCGGCGCGACTTTCGGCCCCTTGTCCTCTTCAATGGCGAACATCGGGATATACACCTTGCGAAACTGCTCCGGCTTGACCGCAGCACGCACCACCGCATCGATCTCTTCGTCGCTCGGCCAGATGTCCTTGAGGCGAATCTGTTTGCCGTCGACCACGCCCAGCACATCCTTCTCGATGTCGAAGCGGATGGTGCCGGCGATGGCATAGGCCACTACCAGGGGTGGCGAGGCGAGAAACGCCTGCTTGGCGTACGGGTGAATCCGCCCGTCGAAGTTGCGGTTGCCCGACAGCACCGCGGTGGCGTACAGGTCGCGGTCGATGATTTCTTGCTGGATCTTCGGGTCCAGCGCGCCAGACATGCCGTTGCAGGTGGTGCACGCGAAGGCGACGATGCCAAAGCCCAGTTGCTCCAGCTCCTGCTCCAGGCCAGCTTCTTCCAGGTACAACTTGACCGCCTTGGAGCCTGGCGCCAGCGAGGACTTCACCCACGGTTTGCGGGTCAGGCCGAGCTTGTTGGCATTACGCGCCAGCAGGCCTGCAGCAATGACGTTGCGCGGGTTGCTGGTATTGGTGCAACTGGTGATGGCGGCGATGATCACCGCGCCATCAGGCATCTGCCCCGGCAGCTCTTGCCAGGCGCCAGCGATGCCCTTGGCCGTCAGCTCGCTGGTAGCGACACGGGCGTGCGGGTTGGATGGGCCGGCCATGTTGCGCACGACACTCGACAGGTCAAAGCTGAGCACCCGCTCGTATTCGGCGTTGACCAGGCTGTCGGCCCACAGGCCTGCAACCTTGGCGTAGGTTTCGACCAGCTGGACCTGCTGCTCTTCACGGCCGGTCAGGCGCAGGTAGTCGATGGTCTGCTGGTCGATGGCGAACATCGCCGCCGTGGCGCCGTACTCCGGCGCCATGTTGGAGATGGTGGCGCGATCGCCCAGGGTCAGGGCACGCGCGCCCTCACCATAGAATTCGAGGTAGGCGCCCACCACTTTCTGCTTGCGCAGGAACTCGGTCAGGGCCAATACCAGGTCGGTGGCGGTGATGCTCGGCTGCAGCTTGCCGGTCAGCTCGACGCCGACGATTTCCGGCAGGCGCATCCACGAGGCGCGGCCGAGCATGACGTTCTCGGCTTCCAGGCCACCGACACCAATGGCGATCACGCCCAAGGCATCGACGTGCGGGGTGTGGCTGTCGGTGCCGACGCAGGTGTCTGGGTAGGCCACGCCGCGATCACTGTGGATCACCGGCGACATCTTCTCCAGGTTGATCTGGTGCATGATGCCGTTGCCCGGTTGGATCACGTCGACGTTCTTGAAGGCCTTTTTGGTCCAGTTGATGAAGTGGAAACGGTCTTCGTTGCGACGGTCTTCAATGGCCCGGTTCTTGTCGAATGCCTGCGGGTCGAAACCGCCGCATTCGACCGCCAGCGAGTGGTCGACGATCAGTTGCACCGGCACTACCGGGTTGACCTGGGCTGGGTCGCCGCCTTTGTCGGCGATGGCATCGCGCAGACCAGCCAGGTCGACCAGCGCGGTCTGGCCTAGGATGTCGTGGCACACCACACGCGCCGGGAACCACGGGAAGTCGAGGTCGCGCTTGCGCTCGATCAGCTGGCTGAGCGAGGCATCGAGGGTGGCCGGATCGCAGCGGCGCACCAGGTTCTCGGCGAGCACGCGGGAGGTGTACGGCAGGCCGTCGTAGGCGCCGGGCTTGAGGGCCTCGACAGCTGCGCGGGCGTCGAAGTAGTCCAGGGGGGTGCCTGGCAGGGCTTTGCGGTATGCAGTGTTCATCATTCAGGCTCGGTCACAGGATTCGGAAAGCTCCACCGTCCCTGTGGGAGCGGGCTTGCCCGCGAATACGTCAGCAGGCGCACATCAGTTGCCCAGTCGGACGCATTCGCGGGCAAGCCCGCTCCCACAGGGGAAACGGGTTGCCTCTCTATTTCTATTCAGCGCTGTGCGATGGGCACGAACTGGCGCTGTTCAACGCCGACATACTCGGCGCTCGGACGGATGATGCGGTTGTTGGCACGCTGCTCGAAGACATGCGCCGCCCAGCCGGTCAGGCGCGAGCAGACGAAGATCGGGGTGAACAGCTTGGTCGGGATACCCATGAAGTGATACGCCGAGGCATGGTAGAAGTCGGCGTTGGGGAACAGGCGTTTTTGCTCCCACATGGTCTTGTCGATCGCTTCGGAGACGGGGTACAGCACGCTGTCGCCGGCTTCATCGGCAAGCTGCTTGGCCCAGCCCTTGATCACCTCGTTGCGCGGGTCGGACTCTTTGTAGATCGCATGGCCAAAGCCCATGATCTTGTCTTTGCGCTCGAGCATCTTCAGCAGCTCGGCAGTGGCCTGCTGCGGGCTCTGGAAGCGTTCGATCAACTCCATCGCCGCTTCGTTGGCGCCGCCGTGCAGCGGGCCGCGCAGCGAGCCGATGGCGGCGGTGACGCAGGAGTACAGGTCCGACAGGGTCGAGGCGCACACCCGGGCGGTGAAGGTCGAGGCGTTGAATTCGTGCTCGGCGTAGAGAATCAGCGACACGTTCATCACTTTGACATGCAGCGCGCTCGGCTTCTTGCCGTGCAGCAGGTGCAGGAAGTGCCCGCCCAGGGTGTCTTCATCGCTGGTGCAGTCGATGCGCACGCCGTGATGCGTGAAGCGGTACCAGTAGCACATGATCGCTGGGAATACCGCTAGCAGGCGGTCAGTCTTGTCGCGCTGGGTGTCGAAGGTCAGCTCAGGTTCCAGGGTGCCGAGTACCGAGCAGCCGGTGCGCATCACGTCCATCGGATGGGCAGTGACGGGGATGCGCTCGAGCACTTCCTTGAGTGCCTGGGGCAGATCACGTTGCCCCTTGAGCTTGGTCTTGTATTCGTCCAGTTCGGCTTGGCTGGGCAGCTCGCCATAGAGCAGCAGGTAGGCCACTTCCTCGAATTCGGCATCTTTGGCCAGGTCACGGACGTCATAACCGCGGTAGGTCAGGCCGGCACCGGCCTGGCCTACGGTCGACAGGGCGGTCTGGCCGGCCACCTGGCCACGCAGGCCTGCGCCACTGAGTACTTTTGCTTCGGCCATGGTGTTTCTCCTTTATTGAACTTGTTATGGAATTTCTGGCTAATCAAGGGTGCCTGTGCCAGCCCACCAGACCGTGGGAGCGGGCTTGCCCCGCGATAGCGCCGGCACAGGCGAATCATTGGCTTCGTTCTAACTCGGCTCAGCCCTTCTTCTGGGCAAACAACGCATCGAGGCGCTGCTCGAAGGCGTGGTAACCGATGGCATCGTAGAGCTCCATGCGAGTCTGCATGGTGTCGATGACGTTTTTCTGCGTGCCATCGCGGCGCAGCGCGGTGTAGACGTTTTCCGCCGCCTTGTTCATCGCGCGGAACGCCGACAGCGGGTACAGCACCAGCGAGACGTCGACCGAGGCCAACTCGTCGGTGGTGTACAGCGGGGTGGCGCCGAACTCAGTGATGTTGGCCAGGATCGGTGCTTTGACCCGATCGGCGAAAGTCTTGTACATCTGCAGTTCAGTGATCGCCTCAGGGAAGATCATGTCGGCGCCGGCCTCGACACACGCCGCTGCGCGGTCCAGGGCAGCGTTAAGGCCTTCCACCGCCAGCGCGTCGGTGCGCGCCATGATCACGAAACTGTCATCCAGGCGGGCATCTACCGCCGCCTTGATGCGATCGACCATCTCCTGCTGGGAGACGATTTCCTTGTTTGGCCGGTGGCCGCAACGCTTGGCGCCTACCTGGTCTTCGATATGAATCGCTGCCGCGCCGAACTTGTTCATCGAGCGCACGGTCCGCGCCACGTTGAAGGCCGAGGCGCCAAAGCCGGTGTCGACATCGACCAGCAGCGGCACGTCGCACACATCGGTGATGCGCCGCACGTCGGTGAGCACGTCATCCAACCCGCTGATGCCCAGGTCCGGCAGGCCCAGGGAGCCGGCAGCGACGCCGCCACCAGAGAGGTAGATGGCCTTGAAGCCGGCGCGCTTGGCCAGCAAGGCGTGGTTGGCGTTGATCGCGCCAACCACCTGCAACGGATGTTCGGCAGCCACCGCGTCGCGGAAACGTTGGCCGGGCGTGCTCTTCACAGTCATGACTCACCTCGTGGGCTATTGTTGTCAGCGCCTTGATAGTGGCGCGCGATATTGCGTTTGGATGCACCGATATGGCGGCGCATCAGCAGTTCGGCCAGCTCGCCGTCTCGGTCGGCGATGGCATCGAGAATGCGGTGGTGCTCGGCGAATGCCTGGTGCGGGCGGTTGGGCGTGGCGGAAAACTGGATGCGGTACATACGCACCAACTGATACAGCTCGCCGCAGAGCATCTTGACCAGGGTCTGGTTGCCGCTGCCCTGGATGATCCGGTAATGGAAGTCGAAGTCGCCTTCCTGCTGGTAATAGCCAACCCCGGCCTGGAACGCAGCATCGCGCTCATGGGTGTCGAGCACCCGGCGCAACTCATCGATCTCGGCTACGCTCATACGCTCGGCAGCCAGGCGGCACGCCATGCCTTCGAGGGATTCGCGGATTTCGTACAACTCGATCAGCTCGGCGTGGCTAAGCGACACCACCCGCGCGCCGACGTGCGGCACTCGCACCAGCAGGCGCTGGCCTTCCAGGCGGTGGATGGCTTCGCGCAGTGGGCCGCGGCTGATGCCGTAGGTGCGCGCCAGCTCAGGCTCGGAGATCTTGCTGCCTGGGGCGATGTCGCCTTTGACGATGGCCGCCTGGATGCGCCGGAAAACGTTCTCGGAAAGGGTTTCCGTTTCTTCTGCCAGCGTGGCGGGCGCCTGAGTTACGTCCAGCATATTGTCGACACCTTGGGTTTCTCTATGGCCAAAACTAGCGAAACAGAACGTCGCAGTCAAAGACAAAATCAACATTGTCGACAATCGTCTAAGAACGAACTTACCCAGCTGATTCGCTGTCAGATCGCGGCGCGCTGGCGTCAAGACGTCGGCGTGATAGAATGCCGCGCTTCCCGAGGGAGAATGAGTAGTCTGTCTGTACGGCAATTCATATTGTTGACAGATTAACGAGGATGCTTGGCCAGTCGCCTTGCCCTGAACCCAGCACAGCACCGCGCCAGGATTTATGAGACTTACACCCGTTTTAATGTTGCTCTGCCTTGCCCTGCTGCCGGCCCTTGGCCAAGCGGCTCAAAAGTCCGTGTACGGGCTCAACGAATATGCGCGCTTGAACGACCTGGACCTTGAGGTCGCGGCCAAGCTCGATACCGGTGCCAAGACCGCCTCGCTCAGCGCCCGCGACATCAAGCGCTTCAAGCGCAACGGCGAGAGCTGGGTACGTTTCTACCTGGCCATCGACGCCGCGCATTCGCACCCGATCGAACGGCCATTGGCCCGGGTCAGCAAGATCAAGCGCCGCGCTGGCGACTATGACGCTGAAGAAGGCAAGGCCTACACCGCCCGCCCGGTGATCGAACTGAACATTTGCATGGGCCAGACCCTGCGCACCATCGAGGTCAACCTCACCGACCGCAGCGCCTTCCAGTTCCCGCTGCTGATCGGCTCGGAGGCCTTGAAAGACTTCGATGCGCTGGTCGACCCAAGCCTCAAATACGCGGCCGGCAAACCTGCCTGTGCCACCGACGCTCCTAAAGCAGAGTAATCCCGATGCGCTCTCTTACCCTTCACCTGAAAGTCCTCATCACCGTGCTGGTGCTGCTGGGCGTGGCGGTTACGGCCTATCAGATCTTCTTCCTCGGCATCCCGGTGACCGAGGATGAGACCGACGACTTGTGGAACATCGACGCCAAGGTCGAGTTCGTCGCCAGTGCCAAGGATCCGGTCAAGGTACAGATGTTCGTGCCGCCCTTGAGCCGTGACTACGTCAGCCTCAACGAGAGCTTCATCTCCAACAACTATGGGGTGAGCGTCAACCGCGCCGACGGCAACCGCAAGGTGACCTGGTCGGCCCGTCGCGCCAGCGGCAACCAGACGCTTTACTACCGCCTGGTGTTGACCAAGCGCTACAGCAACGAAAAAACCACCATCAAAGGCCCGACCTTCCGTGACAGCCTGGCCGTGGAAGGCCCCGAGAAGATCGCCGCCGAAGCCCTGATGGCGCCGATTCGCCAGCACTCGGCCGACGTCGAGACCTTTGTCAGCGAGACCATCAAGCGGGTCAATAACCTTAACGATGACAACGTCAAGCTGCTGCTGGCTGGCGATACTTCGGCGCTGAACAAGGCCAAGGTCATCGACCTGCTGCTGTCGATCGCCCACGTGCCAATGGAAAAAGTCCACACCATCCGCCTGGTCGCCGACACTCCGCAGACGCCGGAACTGTGGCTGCGCAGCTTCAACGGCAATGACTGGCTGTACTTCAACCCGGATACCGGCGAGCAGGGCCTGCCCAGCGATCGCCTGCTGTGGTGGACCGGTGATGACAACCTGATCACTGTCGATGGCGGCAAGAAAGCCAACGTCACCTTCAGCATGAACAACAGCGAGATGAACGCCATCCGCCTGGCCAAGCTGACCGACGAGAACACCGACGCCGATTTTCTCGAATATTCGCTGTACGGCCTGCCGCTGCAAACCCAGCAGACCTTCATGATCATGGTGATGATCCCGATCGGCGTGCTGGTGATCCTGGTGCTGCGCAACCTGATCGGCATCCAGACCCTGGGTA
Source organism: Pseudomonas sp. xss_2 (assembly GCF_043104195.1). Lineage (NCBI taxonomy): Bacteria > Pseudomonadati > Pseudomonadota > Gammaproteobacteria > Pseudomonadales > Pseudomonadaceae > Pseudomonas > Pseudomonas sp. xss_2. The sequence continues at coordinate 15,275 of NZ_JBICKL010000061.1, read as the reverse complement.
CCTTCACCCCGGTACTGATCGCCCTGGCCTTCCGCGAGACCCAGCTGGGCTTTGGCATCATGCTGTTTACCGTGATCACCGCGCTGGGCCTGTCGCTGCGCTCCTACCTTGAGCACCTGAAGCTGCAGATGCTGCCGCGCCTGTCGGTGGTGCTGACCTTCGTCGTGGTGCTGATCGCCGCGATCAGCCTGTTCAGCCACAAGCTGGGCCTGGAACGCGGCCTGTCGGTTGCGCTGTTCCCGATGGTGATCCTGACCATGACCATCGAACGCCTGTCGATCACTTGGGAAGAACGCGGTGGTGGCCATGCCATGAAAGTGGCGATCGGCACCCTGTTCGCAGCCTCCCTGGCGCACCTGCTGATGATGGTGCCGGAGCTGGTGTACTTCGTCTTCACCTTCCCGGCGGTACTGCTGATTCTGGTGGGCTTCATGCTGGCGATGGGTCGCTACCGCGGCTACCGCCTGACCGAGCTCGTTCGCTTCAAGGCTTTCGTAAAAAAGGCTGACGCCTGATGTTCGGACTGATCAAGACGTGGAAAGCCCTGGAGGCCCGGGGCATCATGGGTATCAACCGGCGCAACGCGGACTACGTCCTGAAGTACAACAAGCGCCATTTGTACCCGATCGTCGACGACAAGATCATCACCAAGGAGCGTGCGATCAAGGCCGGCATCCATGTGCCGGAGATGTACGGCATCATCGAGACCGAAAAGCAGATCGACAAGCTGCACGAGATCATCGGCGGGCGTAGCGATTTCGTCATCAAGCCGGCGCAAGGCGCTGGCGGTGACGGCATCCTGGTGATCGCCGACCGCTTCGAGGATCGCTACCGGACGGTGTCGGGCAAGATCATCAGCCACGAGGAGATCGAGCACCAGGTCTCGAGCATCCTCACTGGCCTGTACTCGTTGGGCGGCCACCGCGACCGGGCGCTGATCGAATACCGGGTGACCCCGGACCAGATCTTCAAGAGCATCAGCTACGAAGGCGTGCCGGATATCCGCATCATCGTGCTGATGGGCTATCCGGTCATGGCCATGCTGCGCCTGCCGACCCGCCAGTCGGGCGGCAAGGCCAACCTGCACCAGGGCGCCATTGGCGTCGGTGTCGACCTGGCCACTGGCGTGACCCTGCGCGGCACCTGGCTGAACAACATCATCAGCAAGCACCCGGACACCACCAACGCGGTGGACGGCGTGCAACTGCCAAACTGGGACGGCTTCATGAAGCTGGCCGCTGGCTGCTATGAATTGTGTGGCCTGGGTTATATCGGTGTGGACATGGTCCTGGATCAGGACAAGGGGCCGTTGATCCTTGAGCTGAATGCGCGTCCGGGCCTGAACATTCAGATTGCCAACGATTGCGGCTTGACCCAGCGCACCCACGCCATCGAGGCGCATCTGGAAGCGCTGGCCAAAGATGGCCTTAGCGAAGACGCCGACCAGCGTGTGCGCGTGGCCCAAGGGCTGTTTGGGCACGTACCTTCGCGCTAATGGCTTAGCCCGTTGGGGTCCGCTTCGCGGGCGAGCCCGCTCCCACAGGAACCGCGCATATTTTCACATCAGCGCTATCCCTGTGGGAGCGGGCTCGCCCGCGAAGGGCCGCGAAGGGCCGCGAAGGGCCGCGAAGCGGATCCAAACACAGCTTGAATGTCGCGCCCAGTGCTAGGCCCTTTTCCTACAGACCATTACAATCCCCTCCTCGCCTTCATCGCCGCCCATTCGCATGCCGACCTGTACGCTCCACCCCCTGCCCTACCAGCCCGACCCTGCCGCCTATTTCGCCCGACTGCGCCAGGCGCCCGGCGCGATCCTGCTCGACAGCGCCCGCCCTGGGGCCGAACGTGGCCGCTTCGACCTGCTCAGCGCCTGGCCGGTGGCACATTTGCAGGCAGAGCCCGACGAAGATGGCCGAGCTTACTTGCAGCGCCTGCGCGATGGCTTGGCCGAGCTGGGGCACGCCGATCTCCCTGACAACCTTGAGCTGCCCTTTGCCGGCGGCCTGATCGGCTACCTGAGCTACGACTTCGGTCGGCGCCTGGAGCAATTGCCCATCCTGGCCGTAGATGATCTGGACCTGCCGGATGCACAGCTGGGCCTGTATGCCTGGGCACTGGTGAGCGACCACCTGCTGGGCACCACGCAACTGGTGTTTCACCCCAGCTTGCCAGAGAGCGAGCAGCAGCGGCTGATCAGCCTGTTCGACGCACCCGCCGTTGATCAAAGCGCTGGCTTCCAGCTGCTTGCGCCCATGCGCGGCGACCTTGACCCGGCCCACTATCGCCAGGCTTTCGATCAGGTCCAGCACTACATTCAGGCCGGCGACTGCTACCAGATCAACCTCACCCAGCGTTTCCGCGCTGCCTGCCAGGGAGATCCGTGGCACGCCTACCAGGCCCTGCGCAAGGCTTGCCCAACCCCGTTCTCCGGCTATCAGCAGTTGGCCGACGGCAGCGCGCTGCTGAGTTTTTCCCCTGAGCGCTTTGTTCGCGTAAGCCAAGGCCAGGTAGAAACCCGCCCGATCAAAGGCACCCGCCCGCGCTCCAGCGACCCGCAGCAAGATGCGCGCAACGCTGCCGAACTGCTCGCCAGCGCCAAGGACCGCTCGGAAAACCTGATGATCGTCGACCTGCTGCGCAACGATCTGGGGCGCACCTGTGAGATCGGCACCGTCAAGGTTCCAGAGCTGTTCAGCCTGGAGAGTTACCCCAACGTCCATCACCTGGTCAGCAGCATCACCGGGCAGCTGGCCAGCGGCAAGGACGCTCTGGACCTGATCGGCGACAGCTTCCCCGGTGGCTCGATCACTGGCGCACCGAAGATCCGCGCCATGCAGATCATCGACGAGCTGGAGCCGACCCGCCGGGCGTTGTACTGCGGCTCGCTGTTGTATATCGATGTGCGCGGCGAGATGGACAGCTCCATCGCCATTCGCAGCCTGCTGATCAAGGACGGCCAGGCCTGTTGCTGGGGCGGCGGCGCGGTGGTGGCGGATTCGCAGTGGGAGGCGGAGTATGAAGAGTCGATTGCCAAGGTAAGGGTGTTGATGGAGACGCTGCAAAGCCTTTGACTACCTGCTGCCTGGGCTGGCCTCATCGCCGGGCAAGCCCGCTGCTGCAAGCTGCGCAGCTGCCCACGGCGAGGCCGAAACTACCCAGAAACTGTCTAGTTGGGTTGGCTCAAGCCCACTTTCAACAGCGCCCCGTCCTTGGCGTCGGTCAGTACATACAGATAACCGTCCGGCCCCACCCGCACATCGCGGATGCGCGCATTCAAATCGCCCAGCAGGCGCTCTTCATGGACGATCTTGTCGCCATCGAGCTGCAGCCGAATCAACTCCTGAGTCGCCAGGGCACCGATGAACAAATTGTGGTCCCAGGCCTTGAAGGTCGGTCGATCATAGAAGGCCATGCCGCTGATGCCGGGGGATTTCTCCCAGACGTGGTGCGGATCGACCATGCCGTCGACGTGCTTGCCCTTTGCCTCAGGGATCGGCAACAAGGAATAGTTGATGCCGTGGGTGGCAATCGGCCAACCATAGTTCTTACCCGCCTGCGGGATATTGATTTCATCGCCACCTCGCGGGCCGTGCTCGTGGGTCCAGAGCTTGCCGGTCCAGGGGTTGAGCGCCGCGCCCTGCTGGTTGCGATGGCCGAACGACCAGATCTCGGGGCGCACATCATCCTTGCCAACGAACGGATTATCCTTGGGCACCTCGCCATCGGGCAGGATGCGCACGATCTTGCCTTGCAGCTTGTCCAGATCCTGCGAGGTGGGGCGTTGATTGTTCTCGCCCAAGGCGATGAACAGGTAGCCGTTGCGGTCGAACACCAGCCGTGAGCCAAAGTGATTGCCCTCGGACAGCTTGGGCATCTGGCGGAAGATCACCGTGAAATTTTCCAGGCGCGCTTTGTCCTCCGAGAGCTGGCCACGCCCCACCGCTGTCCCGGCCTTGCCATCACTGCCTTCTTCTGCGAAAGACAGATACACGGTGCGGTCCTGCTCGAACTCAGGCGACAGCACCACATCCAGCAGGCCACCCTGGCCTTGCGCCCATACCTTGGGCACACCGGAGAGCGGTGGGCCGACCTTGCCCTCGGCGCTGACAACACGCAGGTTGCCAAGGCGTTCGGTGACCAGCATGTCCTTGCTACCGGGCAAGAACGCCAGTGCCCAAGGGTTACGCAGACCGTCGGCGACGGTGTTGACGGTCAGCTGGCCGTCTTCGCTGGGATAGCGCTGTTCGGAGGCGGCCTGGGCGAGCATTGGCAACAGGGCGGCGGCGGCCAGGGTGGTCAACCAGCTACGTGGGGGCATGCGCGATTCCTTGCAGTTGAGGGCTCACGGCGCGCGTTGGCTATCGCGCGCGGGCCGGGTCGGTTCTAGGTTAGGCGTCTGCTGTTGGCGGCGCAGGTTTTCGCCGTTGCCAATGCCGCGGTTGTCCAGGGTCGGTGGGCGCGGGATCGGCTGGGTAGAAGGCCCGCGAACCGGTGGCGTGGCCTGGATGCTGCCCTGGCGGCTGTTGGGGTTGGCGCGCTGGATCGGGCTGTTATAGGGGTTGTTGTCGTTGGCCGCGATCAGGGGCTGCGCAGGCGGTGCCGCAGACAGCGGAAGACTGATAAGCAGACCCAGGGCCAGCACTGGCAGTGTCGGATTCATACTTCACCTCCTGCACGAAAAAGCCGCGCTCAAGCGTTGGATAGCCTAAAGCGCGACTGGTTCGTAACAAAAGTAGGAATTGGTGTGGAGATGATTCCTGATGTTTCGGTGCTGCCCTCCCTGCTCCATCATAGGAGGCCGCTGTGCGGCCCATAGCAGGCTATACCAGCGCCTGCGGGCTTGAGTCCTCACACCTGCTTGTCGACCTTATGCCGCGCTGCGTACAGGCACAGCATCTCCATGGCCAAGGTGGCCCCTGCCAGGGCGGTGATATCGGCATGATCATAGGCCGGCGCCACCTCGACCAGGTCCATTCCCACCAGGTTGATGCCGCGTAGCCCGCCGAGTATCTCCAGCGCTTGCACAGTAGTGAGGCCGCCACACACCGGCGTGCCGGTGCCCGGCGCATAGGCAGGGTCCAGGCAATCAATGTCAAAGGTCAGATAAACCGGCTGCTGTCCAACCCGCTGACGAATCGCCGCGATCACCGCCTCGGTGCCCTGACGGTGCACCTGGCGCGCATCGAGGATGGCAAAACCCTGGCTGTCGTCATTGGTGGTACGCAAGCCAATCTGCACCGAGTGCGCAGGATCGACCAGGCCTTCGCGCGCCGCATGCCAGAACATGGTGCCGTGGTCGATGCGCTTGCCCTCCTCGTCTGGCCAGGTGTCGCTGTGCGCATCGAAGTGGATCAGTGCCAGCGGGCCGTGGCGGCGGGCGTGAGCCTTGAGCAGTGGGTAGCTGATGAAGTGATCGCCGCCCAAGGTGAGCATGGCGCAGCCGGTCTCGAGAATGTGCTGGGCATGCGCCTCGATGCTGTCCGGCACGTTCTGCGGCGTGCCGCTGTCGAACGCGCAATCGCCATAGTCGATCACGGCCAAGTGGTCGAACGGGTCAAACGTCCACGGCCAGTGTCGCGCCCAGGCTTGCTGCACGGAGGCCGCACGAATGGCGCGCGGGCCGAAGCGCGCGCCCGGGCGATTGCTGGTGGCAGTGTCGAATGGCACGCCGCTGACCACCACGTCGACGCCGCGCAAGTCACGGCTGTAACGACGACGGGAGAAACTGGTAATGCCGGCGTAGGTGCTTTCGGCAGCAGTGCCGTACAAGCTGTCGCGGGTCATCGCCTGGTCATTGTGCTGGGCTTGGTCCACGGTTGTGCTCCTTGTCATGAGAAGAGGTCACTGGCCGCTGCGCAGGGCGTTCCACAGCCGGTTGCGCTGGCGCAGGTCGGACAGTTGCATGCCCCGGTCGGCGTACAGCCGCTCACGCACGGAGGCAGGCGGATAGATGTCCGGGTCGCTGCGTACGGCCTCATCGACCAACGCCGTTGCCGCTTGGTTGGCGTTGGCGAAGAACAGCGTGTTGGTCAGCGCCGCCACCGATTCGGGCTGCAACATGAAGGCAATGAAGGCGCGGGCAGCTTCTGGGTGCGGGGCATCCTTGGGAATGACCAGGTTGTCTTGCCAGACCACCGTACCCTCGCGGGGAATGCGATAGACCAACTCGAAGCGCTTGCCTGCGCGTCGCGCCTGGTCGGCGGCCATGGCGGCATCGCCGTTGTAGGTCAGCGCCAGGCACACGCTGCCATTGGCCAGGTCATTGATCTGGCGACCATTGGCGACGTAGCTGATCGACGATTTGAGTTGGCGCAGCAGCGCCTGGGCAGCATCCAGGTCGTCCTTGCTCTGGCTGTAAGGGTCCTTGCCCAGATAGTTGAGGGTCAGGCCAATCACCTCCTGTGGTGAGTCAGGCATGGCGATGCCGCAATCCTTGAGCTTGCTGGCGTACTCGGGCTTGAACAGCAGGTCGAGGCTGTCCAGCGGCACGTCGCCCAGACGTTGGCGCACGGCCTCGACATTCACCCCCAGGCCGAGCGTGCCCCAGGTGTAGGGCACGGCATAGCGGTTGCCAGGGTCGGCCACGGCCAATTTGGCCAGCAAGTCCTTGTCGAGGTTGGCATAACCGGGCAGCGTTTGCGGGTCGAGTGGCTGCAGCGCGTTGGCCTGCAGCGCCCGCGCCAGGACCGTGGATGACGGCACCACCACGTCGTAACCGCTGCGCCCGGTGAGCAGTTTGGTTTCCAGCACCTCGGTGGTATCGAAGGTGTCGTAACGCACCTTGTAGCCCGTCTCCTTTTCGAAGCGCTCCAGGGTTTGCGGGGCGACGTAGTCGGCCCAGCTGTAGAGGTTGACGACCTTCTCTTCGGCCTGCAGCGGCAGGGCCAGCACCAGGGACAGCAAGCACAGCGATCGACGCATGACGGACACCTCGGCAATGGGTGGATGCCGCCAGCATGCCAGCCGGGTTACATTGCAAGAATGGCAAGTTTGCAAAGCTGACATTCATCGGGAGCAATGTGATGCTCGGACAACTGCACGACCCCGACCTGCATCTGTTGCGGCTGTTCGTCACTGTAGTCGAGGCCGGCGGCTTCAGTGCCGCCCAAGGCGTGCTGGGCTTGAGCCAGCCGAGTATCAGCCAGCAGATGGCGCGCCTGGAAACGCGCGTGGGTTATCGCCTGTGCAGCCGCGGCAAACGCGGCTTTGCGCTGACTGACAAAGGCCAGTTGCTGCTCAAGGCAACGCGCGAATTGCTGGTGCAGATCGAGCAGTTTCGCCAGCAGGCCAATGGTGTTGCCGGGCAACTGCTGGGCACCCTGCGCATTGGCATTACCGAAAACCAGGACAGCGCCGTGAGCCTACGCCTGGGCAATGCAATCGCCCGCTTCAGGCAACGACAAGAAGCGGTCCAACTGGAGTTGATCAGCGCCCCGCCCGCCGAGATGGAACGCTTGCTGCTGGAGCAGCGGCTGGATTTGGCCATCAGCTATTTTTCCGGTAAGCAGGCGGCATTCGACTACCTGCCGCTGTTTGCAGAAACCCAGCGGTTGTATTGCGGCCAGGGCCATCCCTTGTTCACGGCCGAGACGGTGAGCCGCGAGCAGCTGCTGGAGGCGGACCAAGTGCGTCATAGCTATCGGTTCTTGCAGGGAACGGATGCGTTTCAGAGCCAGCGCAGTTCAGCCCAGGCCGAACAGATCGAGAGTGTGCTGACCTTTATCCTGTCGGGGCGGCACGTGGGGTATCTGCCGTGTCACTATGCCGAGCCTTGGCTGCTGCGAGGGATGCTGCGGGCATTGGATTCGGGGTTGGATTTCGTCGTGCCGTTTACCCTGGCGCGTCATCGCGGGCAGGTGCCGGGAGACACGCAGGAGGCGTTTGTGCAGGATCTATTGGCGGCGTTCGCTTGAGACAGAGGTGTCAGTCGCCGTCATCGCCGGACAAGCCCTACAAGGTCAACTTCGATCCTGTAGCAGCGGGCTTGTCCCGGGATGACGATGCCCTGACGATCCCTATCAGTAGGCCAAACTCCAGGTCAAGGTATAGGTCCGCCCACGGCCCTGATAGTCATACAGGTAGGCTGGCCCATAGGTCGGCGAATAGAACAGCGTCGCCCGCTGCCCCCAGACCGTGCTGTACTGCTTGTCGAACAGGTTCTGAATACCGGCGCTGAAGGTGCCAAAACCGGTGTCCTGACTGCCCAACAGGTCAAAGGTGGTATAGCCATCGATCTGCTGGTCCTGATCGTCCTTCAAGGTGAAGGCGTGGTTGGCTTGCAGCCGTGCGCTGCGGCCATCGCCCTTCCAGCCGACAAACGCCGTGGCCTTGGACAGCGAGGCGTAGCGGGCATCACGCTTGATCCAGTCGCCGTCCTGATCTTCCTCTTGCGACTTGACCACATGCACGGTGCCGCCGGTTTCCCAGCCACTCTGGAAATGACGGGTCAGAGCGCCTTCGAAACCAAAGTCGCGCTTCTTGAAGTCCACCACGTCAATGGTCAAGGTCGCAGGGTCGGTGGTGATGGTCTTGTCGGTCCAGATGTAATACAGCGCAGCCTGGGCGTCCCAGTCCAGGTCGGCATAGCGCCATCCCAGTTCGACCTGACGGCTCTTGATCCCGGCCAAGGGGTTGTCGTCAACGCTCAGCCCTTGCTTGCCGTAGTACTTGGCCGGATCAGGCAGTTCGAAGCCTTCGCCGTAGTTGCTCCAGACCTGGTGGCCATTCTTGAAGTCGTAGATGGCGCCGAGGTTGAACAGGTTGACCTGATAGTCGTTGTGGCCGCCCGGCACCGTCTTGAAGTCGCTGACCTCAACGTCCATCTGCTGACGCCTGGCACCGCCAGACAGGGTCAGGTTGTCGGTCAGGCGCCAGTCGAGCTGCGCGTAGGCCGAGACGCCATCGACTCGATAGCTGGGATAGCGCGGCGCCTCGCTGAGTTTGTCCAGGTCAAGGCCGCCACTTTGCGAGGAAGTCAGTGGGTCGAAGGTGGTTTGCTGGGCGTTGAAGTGCTCGCGATCCAGGTCGACGCCATAGGTGAGCTTGAGCGTGTCCCACTGCTTGGCGAACAGCGCCTTGAGGCTGCTGACCTCAAAATTTTGCTGGGAGGCGGCAAAGTACACGCCGCGCGAACCTGGCACCCCACCACGGTTGTAGTAGGGGAACGGGTAGAAGTTGTCGTCCTCCTTGCGGTAGGAGGCCTGCAGGTAGAAATCCTGACCGAGGACATCGCTGTGGTGGTAGTTGGCGTTGAGCAGCAGGCGCCGAGTCTGAGGTTGTAGGTCAGAGGAGTAGCCGCCGCGCAGCTGGGCATCTTCAAGATCCGACGGCGCGTTGTGGTTGAGGTTGGGAAAATAGATACCTGTGCTGCCATGGTTACCGGAATCGTAGTACTGGGCCAGCAAGTCCAGGCTCTGCTCATCGGTGAGCCTCAGGCCGACGCTGCCCATGACGTCGATCGCCCGGTTGTACTGCAGGTCGGTCTGGGTGTTGTCGATGAAAATCTGATCGCCGGCGCCGTCGTAGAAGGCTTCGTTCTGCTCGGCGGAAACACCCAGGCGAGCGTTGATCCGCTCGTTGCCGCCACTGACCGACTGGGCGATGCGGGTGGCCAGGTCGTCACTGTTGTTGAAGCCACTGCTGGCGCCAATCTGGGTTTCGAAGCGGGCCGCTCCTGGCTCGCCCTTCTTGGTCACGATGTTGATGATGCCGCCCGTTGCACCGCCGCCATAGACCGCGTTGGCGCCGGACAGCACTTCGACCCGTTCGACGTTGAAGGGCGAGATGCTGTCGAATTGGCGCGAAAGCCCGCGCGAGCTGTTCTGGCTAACGCCATCGATCATCACCAGCACGTCGCGACCGCGCATGTTCTGGCCATAGTTGGTTCGCCCTTCCGGCGCCAGATCCAGGCCTGGCACCAGCTTGCCGATGGCTTCCTTGAGGCTCACACCGCTGTCGAGCTGCTCGCGCAGTTGCTGCTGGTCGACTACCCAGACCGTTCCGGGGATCTCACTGATGGCAGTGCTGGTACGCGAGGCGACGGTGACTTCGGTGGGTTTGAGGCTGACGCTTTGCGGCGCAGCGTTGGCCTTACGCAAGGTCACCGTGCGCGCATCGTTGAAGTGCCAGCTCATGCCGCTGCCGGCGAGCAACTGCTGCAGCGCCTGCTCGATGCTGTAGTTGCCTCGCAACGCAGGGCTTCGCAGCTCGGCGACGTCGCGGGTGGTGTACAGCAAGTGCAGACCGGCCTGGTCGGCGAAGCTGGTCAGCGCCTGATCCAGGGCCTGGGCGGGCAGATCCAACTGGACATGACGCGCTGCGACCTGGGCGTCACCGGCGGCGTGCACCGCAGCGATGTGCAGCGGCCCGGCCAGCATGGCCAGGGCGCTGCAAGACAACAGGGCATGATTGAAACGACCGCCGCGGCGGTGCAGGGGTTTGAGCGTGGCCTTCACGAAAGGGCTTCCAGACAAGGCGTAAATGAGAATGGGTTGCTGATCAGTCCCACTACGACGTTCTGGCTTTCATCAACTTGCAGTGCGAAATGAAAAATATTTCGCTTTATCGCTTCAGTGGACCACGGCGAGCCACGGCAGGTAGGTGATTTTCAGGTTGTAGCGCTGCTCCAGGGTGCGCAATAGCGCTTCTGGCTCGTCGAGATCGAACACGCCGCTGACTTCAAGCGCAGCCAAGGTGTGATCGGAAATCACGATGCGCCCATGCTGGTAACGCTCAAGCTCGCTGAGTACCTGGCCCAGGGGCTTGCCGTTGAAGATCAGCTTGCCACGCTGCCAGGCGGTCAGCGCCCGGGCATCACTGGCGACCGGCACCGCTTGCGTGCCAACCCGTGCTTCACCCTCGGCCAGCACCACGCTAGGGCCACTGGCCAAACGCCGGACGCTGAACACCGCCTCGCGGCCCTGCACGGGCTCACCGCCGGCCTCGACCACGAACGGACGCCGGTCGCTGGCCGTTTCGAACAACGCCTCGCCCGCCTTGAGCACGACTTTTCGCTCGCTGTCGCTAAAGGCGAGCGACAAGGCGCTACCACTGTTAAGCGTGACCCGTGAGCCGTCCGCCAGGGTGATGACCTGCCGCTGACCGATGCCAGTGTGGTAATCGGAGGTCCACACCGGCACTTGCTGCCAACTGATGACGCCCGCCACAGCGAGCACCGCGGATGCAGCGATTGCCAGTGGCCAACGCCGTTTCTGCGGCGCAGGTTCAGCAACGAAGATTTGCGCAGCGCTGGTCTGCCCGATGTCTGCCCACAACCCCTCAGCTTCTCTCGCGGCCTCGGCATGCGCCGGGCTCAACTGACACCAGCGCTGGTAACGCGCCTGGTCAGCCGCGCTGGCATTGCCCGAATGCAGCAATACCTGCCAGTCGAGGGCATCATCGGAAAGATCGCTGAGCGGTTGTGGCTCGGGCATGGCAGATAGGTCAGTCATGGTTGTGTTTGAGCCAGTCGCGGCAATGGCGCAGGGCTTGGCCGATGTATTTTGCCACCATGCTCTCGGAAACGCCCAGCCGTTGTGCGATTTGCGCCTGAGTCAGGCCCTCGACGCGATTGAGCAGCAACGCCTGCCGCGCATTGCTCGACAGCTCAAGCAGGGCCTGGTCCAACATCTGCAGGCGTTCACTGGCCAGCAGCGCCGCTTCAGGTGGCGGCGCCGGGCACGGCAGCTCGCCAGCGGCTTCACTGGTCTGGTGATTGGCGGCGATGCGCTGTTCGCGACGCAGCGCATCGATAGCCAGGTTGCCAGCAACACGGAAGATGAAGCTGCGGGCGTGCAGCACCGGAATCGCTTGTTGCTCGATCTTCACCAGCTTCAAGTACGTCTCCTGAGCCACGTCAGCGGCGCGCTGGCGGTCGCTCATGCGGCGGGTCAGGAACTGCAACAGGTCGTCGTAGTGCTCCTGGAAACTTGCCAGCAGCCCGGACACGGGAGACGTCAGCATGAAGGGAGAAAGCCAGTAAGAAAAATTATCGGACGTTAATGAGAAACAGTATCTTTCATTAAGCCCAACACTTTCAACGTCGGCGTGCATTTGCCACACTGGCCATTCACCTGTCAGGCACAAGGCCCTTCCCCATGACGCTGCGCTTATCCCGTCACCTGCGGCTTTTGTTGGTCGTACTGTTGGCCTGCACAGTCAATGCGTGCGCGCTGTTTCAGGCGCGTGACCCGTTGAACATCAGTGTGATCGGCATAGCACCGCTGCCCGGCCAGGAGTTGGAGCTGCGCATGGCAGTGAAGATTCGCGTGCAGAACCCGAACGAGACGCCGGTGGATTTCAACGGCATCGCGCTCAATCTGGAGGTCAACGATCAGCCCTTGGCCGCGGGCGTGAGCGATCAGCGCGGGCATATCGGCCGGTATGACGAGACAGTGATCGTGGTGCCGGTCAGCGTCACCGCGTTCGCTTTCTTGCGCCAGACCTATGGCTTGAGCCAGGTGCAGTCGCTGCAGGGCCTGCCCTATGTGCTGCGCGGCAAGTTGGCCGGCGGTCCGCTGGGGACGGTGCGTTTCACTGACAAGGGCAAGCTCGACTTGCCCCAGCCTAGCAGTGCGAACTGGTAGATCAACGGTTGCTGTTGGCAGCGGCCATCATCTTGTTGACTTCGCTGCGCACCATATTGGCGAAATCGACCGGGGTCATGGCGTCCAGCTCGGCACGCACCCATTCGGCCCACTTGCCTTTGCGCCGGGACTTTTCGGCGATCAACCGCCCGGCCTCGGCCTTGGCCTTGCCCAGGTTACTTTGCCAATACTCGAACAGCCGCGCTTTCTCGCCTTCGATCTGCGCCCGTTCCTCGAAGCTTCTGTTGGCCAGATTGAAACTCATGAAGGTCTACCCTACCGCTTGAAATTGGGCGCTATCTTACACTGATGCAGAGCGCGCCCGGAACGTTGGCGCAACTTTCCAGACGCTGCGGCATCCATTGTTTTAACCCACCCATCGACGAGGACGTGTTCATGGCTAGGAAAACTGCCACGCAAACCGATAGCGATCAGATCAAGGACCAGGTGTTCAGCGAATTGCAGTCGTTGATCGAAGAATCCGAAAAGCTGCTCGAACAAAGTGCGACCCTGGTGGGCGAAGAAGCCGACACCCTGCGCGCGCAGATCAGTCTGAAACTGCGCCAAGCACGCCAGGCGGCGGGCTCGGTGCGCGACAAAGCGCAACCGGTGGTGGATGCCACGCAGGATTATATTGGCGGCCATCCCTGGCAGACGGTGGCAGTCTCGGCCGGCTTCGGCCTGGTGATTGGCCTGCTATTGGGCCGCCGTCACTAGCCTCGTTCGATCCGCTGGCGCCAGATCAGGCTCAGGCCGCCTGGGCCAGCGGAATGCCGCTGTGAAAGCGCAACTCCCGATCTGGCGAGGTGATCAACTCAGCCTCAGCTTCCCGCACTAACGCCACGACGCGAGCGATGTCGGCCTCGTCGCCGTACTGGTGGGCGAGCTTGAGATAGCCCAGAAAATGCCGTGCTTCGCTATTGAGTAGACCGTGATAGAAGGTCCCAAGCTCTTCATCGAGGTGCGGCACCAGGGCGGCGAATCGCTCGCAGCTGCGCGCTTCGATAAACGCGCCTACCACCAAGGTGTCCACCAGCTTGACCGGCTCATGGGCGCGCACCAGGCGGCGTAGACCCGAGGCATAGCGCCCTGCCGAAACCGGACGCAATGGCACGCCACGGCGTTTCATCAGGCGCAGCACCTGTTCATGGTGGACCAATTCTTCACGAGCCAATCGCGACATCATGTTGATTAGATCAAGGTGGGTGTTGTACTTGGCAATCAGGCTCAACGCGGTGCTCGCTGCCTTGAACTCACAGTTTTTGTGATCGATCAGCAAGGTCTCCTGGTCGGCGAGCGCCGCTTCGATCCAGGCGTCAGGGGTGCGGCAACCGAGAAAGGCGTCGACTTCGGGAATCAGGGACATAGGCTCACAATCACGCAACAACGGCAGGGCCGGCGATTATACCGGGGGTAGCGGCGATCGCCAGCGACTATGCTTGATACACGTCAAGCGGCATTGATAGGGACGCCGACTATAGTCAGGCACAGGCCAAACATCCGAGGGGAGCCCATGTCCATGCAACAGGTCCGTAGCATTCTGGTCGTACTTGATCCCGATCACGCCCATAGCCGCGCCCTGACCCGGGCGAAGCTGATCGCAGGCGTTACCGGCGCCCGCTTGCACCTGCTGATGTGCGACAAGAAGCACGATCACAGTGCGCTGCTAAGTCTACTGGCGAGCCAACTACATGATGACGGCTACGACAACGTGACTCATGAACAGGCCTGGCACGACACTTTGCACGAGTCGATCATCGCTGTGCAGCAAGCCGAAGGGTGTGATCTGGTGATCAAGGAGCATCGGCCAGACAACCCGCTGAAAAAGGCATTGCTGACGCCCAGCGACTGGAAACTGCTGCGCCAGTGCCCGTCTGCGGTGCTAATGGTCAAGAGTGAGCGGCCTTGGACTGGCGGGGTGATCCTGGCGGCAGTGGATGTAGGTAATCATGACGAGGCGCACCGCCTGCTGCATACCAACATCATTGACCATGGCTATGCCATCGCTGCGCTGGCGAAGGGTGAACTGCATGTGATCAGCGCCCACCCCTCCCCCATGCTCTCAGCGGCAGACCCGGTTTATCAGAACTCGGATACCATTGAGCAGCGCTATCGTGAGGCTTGCAAGGCTTTCCAGGCTGAGTTCGATATCAGTGATGAGCGCTTGCACATCGCTGAAGGGCCAGCGGATGTGTTGATTCCCTATACCGAGAAGCACTGTGATGCGGTGGTGACGGTGATTGGTACGGTTGCACGGACGGGCATCTCCGGGGCCTTGATCGGCAATACGGCGGAGGTCGTGCTTGATTCGCTGGAGGGGGATGTTCTGGTGCTTAAAAGTGAAGAGGCCAGGGGCACTTGGAAGAACTAGCGCGGGGCTGAGCCCTCTTTGTTGTGTCAGTTGCCATGTCTTCGCGGGCAAGCCCGCTCCTACAGGGGGCGTGGCAAGCCCGTATTAGGCGCGGCATATAGCAGGTCTGGAAAGACAAAACCCCTACCTGCTCGCGCAGATAGGGGTTTTGCGAAATGAATCTTGACGATGACCTACTCTCACATGGGGAAACCCCACACTACCATCGGCGATGCATCGTTTCACTACTGAGTTCGGGATGGGATCAGGTGGTTCCAATGCTCTATGGTCGTCAAGAAATTCTGTAGCCAGAATGTCCAGATGGACAGCCCAGCGAATTC
>NZ_JBICKL010000060.1:0-41454 GCF_043104195.1 Pseudomonas sp. xss_2 | reverse complement strand
TGCCTTTGCCTTTGCCTTTGCCTTTGCCTTTGCCTTTGCCTTTGCCTTTGCCTTTGGCGAGAGCGTAGCGATTCGCTGCTCTTGATCTTCGTGCGCGCAAGTCCAGGCGACGCAGACTCGCGACTTCAGGAGGCTGAGCAGAGGTGCCTGTAGGGCCAGGTGCGGCAGCACCCTTCGGCGTAGCCGAAGGCGCGAGATGTAGATTTGCGCAGCAAATCGTAGGCCGCGCGGGCCCGGAAGGCGCCGGCGCGAAGGGACCCGAAGCGCAGCGTAGGGCCGGATGGTGGAGCGCAGCCTTTTTTGGTTACTTTTGGCTGGGCCGGCACACCGGGCGTCTGCCAAAAAGTGACCCGCCGTAAGGGCGGAAGGGTGAATCAGCGTCTCCATCGCAAATGGATATACACGCCAATCCCAAAACCATCCCAAAACCACCCCAAAGCCGCAAAAAACTAAGCGCCCTCAGGACTTCTCGAGATTACCCAGAATCCGCGCATGCACCCGCATGCAAATCTCCAGATCCGCCTCATCAACCCCACTAAACAACTCGATCCGCAGCTGGTTGGCAATGGTCTCGATCTGATCGATCAACGGCTTGGCCGGCGGACAGAGCACAATCTTCTTCGCCCGCCGATCCTCCATCACCGCCTGGCGCCGCACCAATCCCTGGCTCTCCAGGCTATCGAGCAAGCGCGCCAGGGTCGGCCCTTCAACGCCGACGCTCTGCGCCAGCTCACGCTGGGTCGGAGCCTCTTCGAAACGGGCCAGGTGCAACAGCACCAGCCAGCGTGCCTGGGATAGATTGAGCCCGGCCAGGCGCCGGTCCAGCTCGGCGCGCCAGCCGCGGGACATCTGGGCCAGCTGCATGCCGAAGCGGTGTTGGTTGTCAGTCAGGGGCATAAACAACTCTATGGATAGAACTAATTATTAGCCAGCTAACCATGCTCCAGCCCTCCAGGCAAGGCTGGCTGAGCCACAAGCGTCCGATAATCGTCATAAAGCATGACAAAGGTCATCAGTACAGCCCGTTACAGCTCAAACTCCGCAGCCAGCGCCGCACGGATGCAATACAGCACCCCTTCCGGCACCCGTTGGCCAAATTGCGGGGCGATGGCCGACACCGGCGGCAGCTCGCCTTCGCCATCGAGGAAGGCATCCTGCACTTCCATCATCAAATCCTCAGGCAGGTCCAGGGCCTGATCCAGGCTCAGTTCCTGACGGCCAATGGCTTCGGCCAGCAGGCTGTAGACGTTCTTTTCACTGCAATTGAGCTGGCCGGCAATCTGCGCAGGCGTCATACCGGCGCGGGCCAGGCTGACCAACTCGTGACGCAAGTCGAGCACCACCTTCGGTGCCTCGGCGCTCTCGCCGCCGTTGAGCACTTCGAGGAACGCCTGGCCATAACGCTCCAGCTTGCGGGCGCCGACGCCGCTGACCTGGGCCATGTCGCTGAGGCTGGTGGGTTGGCTGCGCAGCATTTCCAGCAGGGTCGAATCGGGGAAGATGACGTACGGCGGTACGCTGTGCTCTTCGGCCAATTTGCGCCGCAGGGTGCGCAAGGCCTCCCACAGCTCGCGCTCTTCGGCACGCACCAGCTGGCTGGCTGGGCTACCGCCGCTGCTGGAGGATTTGGCCGTAGTCTGCGGCTTGAGGTCGCGGCGCAACTGCAGGTTCACTTCGCCACGCAGCAGCGGCCGGCAACTGTCGGACAAGCGCAGACCGCCATAGCCCTCCAGGTCGATGTCGACCAGGCCACGGGCAACCAGTTGGCGGAACAACGAGCGCCATTCGTTTTCACCGACGGATTTGCCGACACCGAATACCGAAAGCTTCTCGTGGCCAAAGTTACGCACCTTCTCGGTGTCCTTGCCCACCAGCACATCGACCAGGTGACCCACGCCGTAGCGCTGGCCGGTGCGGAACACCGCCGACAGGGCCTGACGCGCAGGCTCGGTGGCATCCCAGGTCTGCACCTGGTCGACGCAGTTGTCGCAGTGCCCGCATGGTTGCTCGAGCACCTCGTCGAAATAGGCCAGTAGCGACTGACGACGGCAGCGGGTTTCTTCGCACAGCGCCAGCATGGCGTCGAGCTTGTGCTGTTCGATGCGCTTGTGGCGCTCATCGCCTTCGGAGTTCTGCAGCATCTGCTTGAGCATCACCATGTCCTGCAGGCCGTAGGCCATCCAGGCATCCGAAGGCAGGCCATCACGGCCGGCACGACCGGTTTCCTGGTAGTAGGCCTCAAGCGACTTGGGCAGATCCAGGTGGGCGACGAAGCGCACGTTGGGCTTGTCGATGCCCATGCCGAAAGCAATGGTGGCGACCATGATCAGGCCTTCCTCATTGAGGAAGCGATGCTGGTTGCTCGAACGGGTCTCGGCAGGCAGGCCGGCGTGATAGGGCAAGGCCGGAAAGCCCTGCTCGCAGAGGAAGGCGGCGGTCTCGTCGACCTTCTTGCGCGACAGGCAGTACACAATACCGGCGTTTCCCCGGCGCTCGCCGAGAAACGCCATCAGCTGCTTGCGGGGCGACTCCTTGGGCACGATGCGGTAGAAAATGTTCGGCCGGTCGAAGCTCGACAGGAAGCGCTCGGCACCTTGCAGGTGCAGGCGCTGGACGATCTCTTCGCGGGTACGCATGTCGGCCGTGGCGGTCAGGGCAATGCGCGGTACATGCGGGAACAGCTCGGCCAGTTGGCCCAGTTGCAGATACTCAGGACGGAAGTCGTGGCCCCATTGCGAAACGCAGTGGGCTTCATCGATGGCGAACAAGGAGATATCCAGGTCGCGCAGGAAATCCAGCATGCGCGGCTGCACCAGGCGCTCGGGAGCAAGGTAGAGCATCTTCACTTCGCCCCGGCGCAGGCGCCCGGCCAGCTCGCGCTGTTGCTCGGCACTGAGCGTCGAGTTCAAGGCAGCCGCTGCCACGCCCAGCTCGTCGAGCGTGGCAACCTGGTCGTCCATCAATGCGATCAGCGGCGAGACCACCACGGTAAGACCTGGTCGCAGCAGCCCGGGGACCTGGAAGCACAGCGACTTGCCGCCACCGGTGGGCATCAGTACCAGCGCATCGCCGCCGTTGGCTACGCATTCGATGATCGCTGCCTGGCGCCCGCGGAAACTGTCGTAGCCGAAGATGTCCTTGAGGACGCGCTGAGCCTGTTCGAGCATTGCTAACTCCGAAATCGCCGTACCATCCTGGACACAGGCTGGACGATAAACCCGCCCTGCACACGTGCGAATGCGTAAGCAGCTTTTGCCAGAGGCCCCGCAAAAGGCTGCTCTGGCTGAAAAATCGCGGATTATACCCCACTGGCTGCTGCGAAAGGACGCTGTGCTGACAGACGTTCCCTTTGCCCCGTCGCGCCAGCAAGGTGCTAGAATTCCATATCGATTATTCCCCAAGGTAGCCCCGTAATGTCCTTCGCCGAGCAACTGACCCGCCTGCAAGCCTTCCTCGACGCCGACGAGCTGCACGAAGAAGCGCTGGACTACGTCGCCGCCCACGGCTACCTGACCGCGCTGTCGATCACTGCCGAAGACGTCCCAGAGCGCGAATGGATCGATGCGCTGTTCGCCGAGGAACCTCATTACACCAGCGATGCCCAGCGCGTCGAAATCGAAGCCACCCTGGTCGCCCTGAAAGCCCATATCGGCCGTCAGCTGGCCAGCGACGATGAATTCGAGCTGCCATGCGATCTGGACCTGACCGAAGAGCCGGACGATTCCGACCTGCGCGGCTGGTGCATCGGCTTTATGGAAGGGGTGTTCCTGCGCGAAGAAGCCTGGTTCGAGAACGCCGAGGAAGAAGTCAGCGAGATGCTGCTGCCGATCATGGTCGGTTCCGGTCTGTTCGACGAGCAGCCAGAGTTCGCCGACATTGCCAGCGATGCCAACCTGCAGGACGACATGATCGTGCAGATTCCTGAGGCACTGACTGCGCTGTTCCTGCTGCTGCACGCTCCGGACGAGAAGCCAGCCCTGCTCAAACCGCGTCATCACTGATACAGCCGTGCGCTACCTGCTGCTGGCCATCGGCTGGCTCAGCGTCGCGCTGGGAGTGCTGGGGATCTTCCTGCCGGTGTTGCCCACCACTCCCTTTCTGTTGCTGGCAGCGGCCTGTTTCGCCCGCAGCTCGCCACGTCTTCATGATTGGTTGATCAACCATCCCACGCTCGGTCCATGGATCCGCGACTACCTCAGCGGTGAAGGGATCCCACTCAAGGGCAAGGTCTACGCCATCGGCCTGATGTGGGCCAGCATCGGCCTGTCGTGCTACCTGGTGCCGTTATTCTGGGCCAGGGCCTTCATGCTCAGCAGTGCGGTGCTGGTGAGCCTGTACATCCTCAAGCAGAAGACCTTGCGCCGGTCCTGATACTCATCCGTTTCAGTACCGGCCTCATCGCTGCGCGTTTGTCCTGCGATGAGGCCAGCCCTGCCAATCCGTCTACACGTTATCCACCTTCAACGAGTGATCATTGAGCATGCCGTTGATGATGGTCGCGGTGTCATGCCCCGAGGCGATCAACCCACCCGCCCCCGCCGAGACGCCGTAGTGCTGGGCCAGATCGACCCCGGCCAGGTCGATGGTCTGGGTAGGCGTAGCCCCCGCCACGCTGCTGACCTCGATGGTCGAGACCACGTTGCTACCGGTGCCACTGACCTTGAAGTGCAGGTAATCATCCAGCGATGCCGCCGTGGCGTTCTCCCCTTGCAGCAACTGCGACAGGTCCAGGTGATCGCTGCCTGGAGTAAAGTCGGTGACCCGATCATGGCCGCTGTCGCCCTTCTGCCAGACGAAGGTGTCGTTGCCGCTGCCGCCAGTGAGGGTGTCGTCGCCCGGGCCACCAATCAGGATGTCATTGCCCGCCCCACCCTTGAGCACATCATTGCCCAGCCCGCCGCTGAGCAGGTTGTTCGCACCATTGCCGATCAGCGTATCGTGGTAGTCCGAGCCGATCAGGTTTTCGATACTGACCAAGCTATCCAGACCGCCCCCTCCGGTGTTCTGCTGACCCGCGACGTTCAGATCGATAGTCACCGCACTTGCCGCCGAGGCATAACTGGCCGTGTCGTTACCCGCCCCCCCATTGAGCAGGTCATTGCCTGCCCCGCCAATCAACAGGTCGTCGCCGTCACCGCCGTACAGGCTGTCGTTGCCCGTGCCCCCCACTAGCACATCGTGTCCATCACCCCCGTTGAGGGTGTCATCGCCGGCGCCCGCCAACAGCACATCATCGCCTGCGGTGCCGTTGACGACACTGCCCGCCTGGTAGGTGATATCCAGCGCAGCCGCGGTCGTGCCAGCGTGGTTGTCGCTGGCCGTGTAGCTGCCGTGGTAGACCTCATTCTGGGCATTGGCGTAGTCGATCACCATGCTCAGTTTGTACAGCTCGGCCGCCTTGCTATTGCCATAGGCGTTCTCGGTATTGACCACGTGGATGCTGTACAGCCCATCGTGGTCGGCGGTGAAGCTGCTGCCATTGGCGACGGCCTGATAACTGCCGCCAGCTTCTTTCCACTCCAGCAGCAGGTTGCCTTGCGGCCGATCATGATCGAGCTTGAGCGTTTCGCCTTTGCGCAGGCTAACGCTGATCACATCCTCATCGTTGGCGTTGCCGTTACTGATCGAGCCGAGGTAGCCAGCAATCACCAGCGCAGCGGTCATCGAAGTCGAGTTGGCGACGAAGGCGCTGCGGTCGAGCTCCTTGAGCTGATTGGCAGACTTGTTGTCGTTGCCATCGAACTTGATCGGCTGCCCGCTACCACTGGCAGCGAAACCTGCCCCCTTGTCGGCGAAGCCTGTGTTGAAGGTGATCGGCGCGGCGCTCAAGCGGTCATGATCAGGGTCGCGGTCATTGGCCAGCAGGGCCTCGGCTGGAACGCTGAGGCTAGCACCGGCGATATTGGTGATGATGTGATCATCGCCCGCCACGGGGGCATGGTTGCTGTTGATCTTGACCACCAGGTTGGCGCTGCTGGTATCGCCATCGTTGTCGCTGACGGTGAAGCCGAACTTCTCGACCTGGCTGCTACCGCTGTCCTTGGGCGGCTTGTAGGTGAACTCGCCAGTGTCCATGTCGACCATCAGCACGCCGCCCAGGGCGGTCTTGATACCGAGGGTATGGGTGGCAGGATCGAACGCCGCCTTGTCCACGCCGCCCACGGCGCTATAACCGCCGTGCCCGGCATTGGCTTTCGGGTCGAAGGTGTAGGTCACGCCATCGACCAACAGCGCCTTGATGAAGCCCCCATCGGCACCGAAATGACCGCCACTGAGCAAGCTGCCGGTGATCGGCGAGCCCTGCACTGTCCCCGTGAGCACTGCACTGAGCTGGCTGAGGTCGGTAACCACCACCGAGTTGGTGTCGGTGTGGCTGGTGCCATCGTAGGCCAGTGGGTTGAGGTTGGTTTCATTGACCCCCGTGCCCATGCCAATGGCGTAGGACTTGATGCCATTGCTATCGAGGAAGTTTTCCCAGCTGGTTTCCCGTACCGGCGTCATCGCATGCCCAGTGGTGGGCTCGCCATCGGAGAAGAAGTAGCTGATGTTCTGCGCACCCAGCAACTTGCCCTCTTTGCCGAATGCCGTCTGCGCGCTGCTGGCGGCGGAATCGTAATAGGTCGAGCCGTCCGCCTTTAGACCGGCGACGATGGCCTTGGCCTGGTCGATCGAAACCCAGACATCGGACTTGACCGAAGCGCCGGTGGCGAAGGTGACGATCTGCACCTTGATATCGCCCATGTCATCGTACTTGTCGAGCAAGGCGTTGATCGCTTCCTTGGCCAGATCCAGACGGCTCAGGCCTGGTACACCGGATCTTAAGGTCATGCTGCCGGACACATCGATCACCAGCAGGATGTTGGAGTCCACCTGGCCTGGGGTGATCGAGCGTTCGGCGCAGACGGCCTTGGGCACGTCATCGACGATGTTGATGGCAATGGTGCTGGTGGTGCTGTTGCCCAAAGCGTCGGTGGCTTTGTAGGTGAAGGTTTCGCTGATCCGGTTGGCGCCGTCGTTGGCCCCTCCCGGAGTCTTCGGTGCCGAGGTCAGGGTATAGGTGTAGGAGCCATCGGCCTTGAGCAACAATTGCCCGAATTGGCCGACAGGGTCGCCGACCAGGCTGTAGGTCAGCGGACCGACACCGCCGCCGACCGAACCGACCAATGTGCCCGATGCCGTCTCGGCGGTGGAGCCTGGATTACTGCCGGTGACGTTGCCGGCCGCCAGGTCGTTGCCGTCCTTGTTCAGGTCCAGGGCTTTCTCGTACACCGTAACGTCGTTGTCGGCACACGCGATCAGTTTGCTGTCATGCACCTTGATGCTGATGGTGGTGGTGCTTTGGTCACCGTCGGCATCGCGGATGGTGTAGACGAAGGTGTCAATGGCCCCCGCGGGTGCCACGCTATTGGGGTTGGCGTGATAGACCGCATTGCCCTTGGCATCCAGGGTCAGGTAGCCATAGTCGCCCTGCACCTGGGTGGCCAGCTGGCCGACCGCCGAGGTCGAAGTGTCGGAGCCGGCGCGCACGCCGATCACGTACTTGCCATCCGCCGCAACGTCCGCCCCGATCACATCGTTGTCCAGCACGTTGCCAGTGACCGTACCGCCCTCGATCACGGTCGCCGTATCGCAATGGGCCTTGGGCACATCGTCGACGATGCTGATGACGATGGTGCTGGTGGTGCTGTTGCCGGCCGCGTCTTTCACCTGATAGGTGAAGGTCTCAGTGGTGACATTTGCCCCGTCATTGGCCGGTACCGGCGACTTGGGCGCCGACGTCAGGGTGTAGGTGTAGGAAC
This sequence comes from Pseudomonas sp. xss_2, assembly GCF_043104195.1. Classification (NCBI taxonomy): domain Bacteria; kingdom Pseudomonadati; phylum Pseudomonadota; class Gammaproteobacteria; order Pseudomonadales; family Pseudomonadaceae; genus Pseudomonas; species Pseudomonas sp. xss_2. The sequence continues at coordinate 33,655 of NZ_JBICKL010000060.1, read as the reverse complement.
CATCGGCGTTGAGCTTGATCTGGCCATACTGGCCTTCGGCATTGCCGACCAGGCTATAGGTCAAGGCACCCACGCCCCCGGTGACGGCGCCGAGCAATGTGCCAGAGGCTGTTTCGCCGGTCGACCCTGGCTGGCTGCCGACGACTGTGCCGGGCGCCAGGTCTTGGCCGTCCTGCTTGAGATCGAGGGCTTTTTCGTAGACCTTCACGTCAGTGTCTTCACAGGCAACCAGCTGGCTGTCGTGGACCTTGATGGTGAGGGTGGTGGTGCTTTCATCACCGTCAGCATCACGGATGGTGTAGACGAAGGTGTCGGTGGCACCGGCCGGCGCCACGCTGTTGGGGTTGGCGTGATAGACCGCATTGCCCTTGGCATCCAGGGTCAGGTAGCCATAGTCGCCCTGCACCTGGGTCGCCAGTTGGCCGACTGCCGAGGTCGAGGTATCGGAGCCGGCGCGTACGCCGACCACGTATTTGCCATCGCTCGGTACATCGGCGCCGATCTTGTCGTTGACCAGCACATTGCCTTCGACCACGCCACCCTCGTAGACACTGACGAAATCGCTGTAGGCCTTGGGCACGTCATCGACGATGCTGACGACAATGGTGCTGGTGGTGGTGTTGCCCAGCGAGTCTTTCACCTGGTAGGTAAAGGATTCGCTCAGGGTATTGGGGCCATCGTTGACCTGATTGGGCGAGTTGGGCGCCGATGTCAGGGTATAGGTGTACGAGCCATCGCCATTGAGCTTGATCTGGCCATACTGGCCGACCGCGCTGCCCACCAAGGTATAGGTCAGGGCGCCAACGCCTCCAGTGACCAGGCCCGCCACCGTGCCAGAGGCGGTTTCCGCCGTGGAGGTGGGGTTGCTGCCTTGGACGTTGCCCGCCGCCAGATCATTACCATCCTTGCTCAGGTCCAGCGCATTTTCATACACCGTGACCCCACCCTCACCGCCCACCACCCACGAACAGTCGTGCACCTTGATGGTGACAGTGGTGGTGCTTACGTCACCGTCCGCATCGCGAATGGTGTAGACGAAGGTGTCGGTCGCACCGGCTGGAGCCACGCTGTTGGGGTTGGCGTGGTAGACCGCATTGCCCTTGGCATCCAAAGTCAGGTAGCCATAGTCGCCCTGCACCTTGGTTTCCAGCTGGCCAATCGCCGAGGTCGAGGTATCGGAACCGGCGCGCACGCCCACCACATACTTGCCCTCGCCTGGCACGTCGGCACCGATCTTGTCGTTGATCAGCACATTGCCTTCGACCGTACCGCCTTCGTAGACACTGGCAAAATCGCTCTGGGCCTTGGGGATGTCATCGACGATGTTCACATCCAGGCTGCCAGTGGCGGTGCTGCCGTCGCTGTCCTTGGCGATCACCGTGAAGCTTTCCTGCAGGCTGTTGGTGCCATCGCCGGGGGCATGGGTTTCGTTGTCGAGCAGGGTGTAGCTGTAGCTCACCACCCCGGTGCTGGGGTTGTAGCCGGTAATGGTCAGGGTGTTGCCAAGGGGGGTGGTGAGCGACTGCGGGAAGCTCACCGGCACACCGCCGCTGACCAAGGTGATGCCGCCAACGCTCAACGTCTGCAGGCCGTCCGGCGCGCTCACGGTGAAGCTGCCGCTTTGGGTCAGCGCACCCTGGTTCGGCGCGCTACCGTCGGCCAGGTTCTTCTCGAACACAGTCAGTTCGCCGCCATTGACCTGCAGCCCACCCAAGGTCACCGGGTCGTTGAAGTTGCTGACGTTCAGGGTCAGGGTGGCGCTGCTGGTATCGCCATCGGCGTCTTTGATGGTGTAGGTGAAGGTTTCCACCCCACTGGCGCCACCTTTGAGGCCTTTGAAGTCCGGATCGTTAGTGTTGAGCGTGTAGGTGTAGCTGCCGTCTGCCGCCAGCACCAGGGTGCCGTAGGTGCCGGTGAAGGTGCCGCCGATGACCGGACCACCCGCCACCCGATCAGCGCCTTGTTGGTCATTGACCAGCACATTGCCGGTCAGCTCGGTGTGCTGCTCGGTCGCGGTAACGGCGTTGGTGTCGTGCTCGGCCTTGGGCACGTCATCGACGATGTTCACGTCCAGCTTGCCGGTGGCGCTGCTGCCGTCGCTGTCCTGGGCGGTGACCGTGAAGCGCTCATGCAGGCTGTTGTTGCCCTGGCCGTTGGCATGGGCCTCGTTGTCGAGCAAGGTGTAGCTGTAGCTGACGACCCCAGTGCTGGGGTTGTAGCCAGTGATGGTCAGGGTGTTGCCCAGCGCCGTGGTGACTGATTGCGGGAAGCCCACTGCGACCCCACCGCTGACCACCGTGATGCCGCCGACACTCAGGTTCTGCAGGCCATCGGGCGCAGTCACGGTAAAGCTGCCGCTCTGGGTCAAGGCGCTCTGATTCGGCGCGCTGCCGTCGCCGAGGTTTTTCTCGAAGACGGTCAGTTCACCGCCCTGCACATCCAGCCCAGCCAAGGTCACTGGGTCGTTGAGGTTGCTGACGTTCAACGTCAGCGTGGCGCTGCTGGTGTCGCCGTCTGCATCCTTGATGGTGTAGGTGAAGGTTTCCTGGCCATTGCCACCGCCCTTAAGACCTTGGAAGTCCGGGTCATTGGTATTGAGCGTGTAGGTGTAGCTGCCATCTGCTGCCATCACCAGGGTGCCGTAGGTGCCGGTGAAGGTGCCAGCGATTACCGGACCCCCGGCGACACGGTCGGCGCCCTGCTGGTCGTTGGTCAGGACATTGCCGGTCAGCTCAACATGCTGCTCGGTGGCCGCCAGCGCATTGCTGTCGTTGACAGCCTTGGGTACATCGTCACGAATCAGCACATCCAGGCTGCCGCTGGCGACATCTCCATCGGTGTCGCTGACCAGCACCGGGAAGTGCTCACCGAGGCTGTTGTTGCCAGCGCCGTTGGCATGTTGCTCGGCACCGCTGAGGGTGTAGCTGTAGCTCACGACGCCGGTTGCCGGGTTGTAGCCGGTGATAGTCAGGGTATTGCCCAGAGGCGTGGTTATCGATTGACCGACACCCGTGACCGCTCCTGCCGTGACCACGTTGATCCCGCCGACGCTGAGATTGAACACACCGTCAGGCGCCACCACGGTAAAGGTGCCCTGCTGAGTCAGCGCTGCCGGATCGCTGTGCGAGCCCTGGGGCAAGTTGGCTTCATCCAGGATCAGTTCACCGGGGCTGAGGTCCAGCCCTTGCAGATTGACCGGATGATCCGGCTGTTCGACTGGCGGTGTGGGCGGCAGCGGGCGAGCGATCGAGGTATCGATGTCCAGGTCACCCAGCTCACGGCTGGCCAACTGCGGAATGCCATTGAAGCCTGCGGTGGGGAAGCCGATCTGCGGCTCGACCTGCCCAGCCACCTCACTGAGCATGACGAAACTGTGCCCGCCACCCAACGCGCCCGGAGCGCCGCCGGGGTTCTGCCCCGCCGCTGGCGCCTCGCCTTCTTCGGTTGGGTCGGCACCCGCTGCGATGGCTTGTTGCAAGCGCTCGACATCAGTCAGCTGTGCCTGGCTCGGTGCTGCATCCTGGCTATGCACTTGAGGCGCGTGGTTGGCCAGCAGATCTGCGCTCATCTCAAGGCTGCTGCCACGGCCCAGGGTCAGCTCTGCACCGTTGTGCAAACGCACGGCGACGGCACCGGCACTGCCGGTCTCCAGCTGCTCACCGGCGAACAAGCGATCACCCTCCACCAGCAGGCGACGGCTGCCATCACCGTCGACCGCGAATACCTGACCGACCACCTTGCTGACCACACCGATTAATTTAGCCATGCGCGCACGCCTCCCCTACTGATCGGATTTCGCAGCCAACTGGCGTACCGCAGATCAGGAGAAGCGATGGATGCCGAGCACCCCGTTCGCGTCTGTCTCAACCATGAGATTGGAGCTCTCAGGTGACACGCGAGGCGATAGCAATGATGAAGCTTTGCCATCATTGAGCGACAATTTTTTGTCGCCAAATACCGCCTTGATCCCCTTTTCCATTTCGCTTAGCTGCAAAAATTCTGGAACCTTTCACGATGGCCCAAATCTGCTGTTTTCAGCGCGTATTCCGGACCACCTGATAAGAACAATGTCCCGTAATCCTTAGACCGCATAAGTTTTTTTTCGCATATCCATTATGAAAAAATCTTCTTAGCTGGCCCGCTAAATGTTCTTAGCTCTGTTGTAACAAACCTGAGACGGTTTGCTCACTATATTTCGTCATTTTATTGACGAACGCAGGACACATTTAGAGACCAGGGAGATGTACCCCATGCGCGTTCTTACCCCCATCACCAGTGCAATCCTGTTGGCTGCGGCGTGCGCCAACGTTCAGGCGATGTCGCTTAACGAAGCTGTTCAGAACGCCGTGGACCATCACCCGGAAATCAGCTCTTATCGCAACAGTCGCCTGTCTGCCGATGAAGATGTGAAATTTGCCCGTGGGGGGTTTTACCCAAGCGTTGACCTGGTAGCCGGCTACGGCCGCCAGCGCTCCGACAACCTCAACACCCGCGGGCTCAATCCTGACGGTACGCGTAACCACAACAAGGAGACGCTGAACTACACCCAGTCGGAGCTGCGCCTGCGCCAGATGATCTTCGACGGCTTCAACACCGCCAACGAAGTTGGACGCACTGAGGCGGTGGCCAATTCGCGCGCCTACTACACCCAGGCAGTCGCCCAGGACATCGCCTTGCGCACCATCGAGGTATACCTGGAAGTGCTCAAGCGTCGCGAGCTGGTGACGTTGGCCAAGAACAACCTGCAAGCCCACCTGCGCGTCAACGACCAGATCGGTCTGCGCAGCGAGCGTGGCGTCGGCAGCACCGCTGACCTCGATCAGTCCCGCGCCCGCCGCGCCCTGGCAGAAAACAACCTGGATACCGCCGAAGTCGATCTGGCCGACGCCGAGGCCAACTTCTACAGCGTGGTCGGCCGCGTTCCCGACGAGCTGGAAACGCCCTCCACGATCAAGGTGGAAATGCCTGCCAACCTGGAGGACGCACGCCGCGGCATGCAAGAGAACAACCCCTACCTGCGTTCTGCCCAGGCCGACGTGAATGCTGCCGAGCAACAGTACGAAGTGGCCAAGTCCCCCTTCTATCCACGCCTGGACGCAGTGCTGGCCACCGGCGCCAACAACAACCTGGGCGGTGAGCGCGGCCACAGCAACAATGACTGGCAGGCTGGCGTAGAGCTGAGCTACAACCTATTCCGTGGCGGCAGCGACAAGGCTCGCCTGCAGTCCGACGCGCACAAGATCAACCAGGCCCTGGACATCCGCAACAATGCCCTGCGCGAGCTGAACGAAAACCTCAGCCTGTCGTGGAACGCCATGAACAATGCGCGCAAGCAAACCCCTACCGCCCGCGAATACGCCGAGACCACCCAGCGCGTGCGGGCGGCCTACCAGGACCAATTCGGCCTGGGCCAACGCACCCTGCTCGATGTGCTGGACAGCGAGAACGAGCTGTACAACGCCAACCGGCGCTACACCGAAGTGCGCTACACCGAGGAGTATTCGATGTACCGGGTGCTGGCGACCATGGGTGAACTGCTGAGCAAGCAGCGCATCTCGCTGCCTCCCGAAGCCATTGCCAAGAGCGAAGTACGCAGTGAGGCCAGGTTGCCCGAGATGCGTTAGTCGTTCAGGAAGCTACGTTCGGACGGAGCCGTACCCCCTCCAAATGCGGCAGGAGTAGGCCATCGTGACCAGTATGCAAACACCCCAGCCGCGTCTGGACGTCGATGATCCGTTGCTCGATGGCCTGCTGATCCTGTGCAAACTGCATGGCTGCCCGGCCAGCCGCGCCAGCTTGTGCAGCGGCCTGCCCCTGGCCGAGCAGCGCCTGGGCCAGGAGCTGCTACCACGGGCCGCCGCCCGCGCCGGCTTGCAGGCGCGCGTGCTGACGCGCGAACTGTCGGCGATCTCGGCGCTGAACTTGCCCGTCCTGCTGTTGCTCAACGATGGCCGCAGCGCTGTGCTGCAGCGCTGGGGCGAGGATGGCCGAGCGCTGATCCTGCCCTGTGAAGCTGAAGGCGGCGAGCAATGGGTCGAGCGCCAGGTGCTGGAGCAGGCCTACTGCGGCCAGGCCCTGTTTGCCCGGCCGCGGCATACCTTGGAAAACCTGCGCACGCCGCTGATGCCACGAGTCGATGCCTGGTTCCGCGATACCTTGCGCCATTCGCGCTGGTTGTACAGTGATGCGTTGCTAGCCAGCCTGCTGATCAACCTGCTGGGCCTGATGGTACCGCTGTTCGTCATGCAGACGTACGATCGGGTGGTACCCAACCAGGCTATCTCGACCCTCTGGGTGCTGGTCGCCGGCTTGTTCATCGGCACTGCATTTGAAATGGTCCTGCGCATGGTCCGCGCCCACCTGCTCGACCAGGCCGGCAAGAAGACCGACCTAATCCTCTCCGCCACCCTGTTCGAACGCATCACCGGCATGTCGATGAAAGCCCGCCCAGCGACCATCGGCGGCTTTGCCCAGAGCATTCACGACTTCCAGGGCCTGCGTGAATTCCTCACGGCGGTGACCCTGACCAGCATCATCGACCTGCCGTTCGTGGCGTTGATGCTGGTGGTGATCGGCCTGCTCGGTGGCTGGCTGGTAGTGATTCCGTTGGTGGCGTTTCCGCTGGCAGTGGGCTTTGCCCTGTTCATCCAGATCCGCCTGCGCGACACGGTGGAGAAAAGCCTGAGCCTGGGCGCGGTACGCCAGGCCCTGCTGATCGAGACCCTCGGCGGCCTGGAAACCCTCAAGGCCTGCGGCGCCGAGAGCGAGCGTCAGTACCACTGGGAGCACACCAACGGCGCCATCGCCCGGCTTGATGCACACGCGCGCAACCTGTCTTCGCTGGCCAGTAACGGCACCCTGTTCATCCAGCAGTTCTGCGGCATGGCGACCATCGTTGCGGGGGTCTACAGCATCATTGCCGGCAATCTCAGCGTCGGCGCCCTGGTCGCCAGCTATATGCTCGGCAGCCGGGTGTTGGCGCCGCTGGGGCAGATCGCCGGGCTGATCACTCGCTATCAGCAAGCCCAGCTGACCATGCGCAGCACCGACGCGCTGATGGCCCTGCCGCAGGAACGCCAGCTGGACCAGCAGGCGTTGGAACACACCACGCTCCAGGGCGGCATCGGCGTCAGCCATGTGACCTTCCGCTACCCCGGGCAAACCGCCGCCGCCCTCAACGACGTCAACCTGACCGTGCAACCGGGCGAGCGCATCGGCATCATCGGCCGCAGCGGCTCGGGCAAGAGCACCCTGGGGCGATTGTTGATGGGCTTTCATCACCCGGACGAAGGCCAGGTATTACTGGACAACCTCGACCTGCGTCAGCTGGACATCGCCGACCTGCGCAGCCAGATTGGCTATGTCGCCCACGACCTGCCGCTGCTCGCTGGCAGCCTGCGCGATAACCTGACCCTCGGCGCGCGGCATGTCAGCGACGCGCGCATGCTGGAGGTCGCCGAGCTGACGGGCGTCAGCGAACTGGCTCGGCAACACCCGCAAGGGTTCGACCGGCCAGTGGGTGAGCGCGGCCAACTGCTCTCTGGCGGCCAACGCCAGGCGGTACTGCTGGCCAGGGCTCTGCTGCTGGAGCCGCCGATCCTGATCCTCGACGAGCCGACCAGCCACATGGACAACAGCGGCGAAGAGCAACTGCGCCAGCGCCTGCTGCAATGGGTACCGGGCAAAACCGTGCTGCTGGTCACCCACCGCACCTCGATGCTCAGCCTGGTGGACCGGCTACTGGTGTTGGACAACGGCAAGATCGTCGCCGACGGACCGAAGGATGCGGTCATCGACGCCCTGCGCAAAGGTCGCATCGGCGCGGCCCTGTAGACGTCTTCGAGGAGTAGGTCCATGTCCATCATGCGCAGTTATTTGCAGGGCACCGGCAAGAGCGCCGAGCGCGACTATATGCCGGAGCTTGCCGGCGCCACTTTGCAGGACGCGCCGCGCCTGTCACGCCTGACCGTATGGCTGGCCGCCGCGCTGCTATTGGTGGCGCTGACCTGGGCCAGCTTCGCCGTGCTCGATGAGGTCACAGTCGGCGAAGGCAAGGCCATTCCCTCGAGCAAGGTGCAGGTGATCCAGAACCTGGAAGGCGGCATCGTCACCGAGATCTTCGTCCGCGAGGGCCAGATGGTCGATAAAGGCGCGACGCTGCTGCGCCTGGACGACACCCGTTTTCGCTCCAACAAGGGTGAAAGCGAGGCCGATCGCTATGCATTGACGGCGCAGGTCGAGCGCTTGTCGGCGGAGGCTGAAGGCCGCCCGTTCGAGCTGTCGGACGAAGTGCGCGCCAAAGCGCCACAAGTCGCCGAGGATGAAACCGCCTTGTATCAATCGCGCCAGCGGCGCCTGGCCAGCGAGAAGCAGACGCTCAATGAGCAACTGCGGCAGAAGACCCAGGAGCTTGCCGAGTTCCGCTCCAAGGTCGACCAGTACCGCTCTGCCCTGGGCTTGCTCCAGCAGGAGCTGAACATGTCCTCGCCGCTGGTGGGCACTGGGGCGATTTCCCCGGTGGAAATCCTGCGCCTGAAACAGCGCACCGTCGAAGCCCGCGGCCAGCTCAATGCCACCAGCTTGGCCATCCCACGTGCCGAGGCGGCGGTGGCGGAGATCAAGAGCAAGATCCAAGAGTCGGATGCGACCTTCCGCTCCGAGGCGGCCAAGGAGCTCAACGATAAACGCACGGAGCTGTCGAAGATTGCCGCGACCAGCATCGCCATCGATGACCGGGTCAACCGCACAACGGTGGTGTCGCCGGTACGCGGGATCGTCAAGCTCCTGAAGGTCAATACCATTGGGGGCGTGGTGCAGCCGGGCAGCGATCTGGTGGAGATCGTGCCGATCGAGGATAACCTGCTGATCGAAGCCAAGGTGCGCCCGCAGGATGTCGCGTTCCTACATCCGGGGCAGACGGCGATGGTCAAGTTCAGTGCCTATGACTACACCATCTATGGCGGTCTGAAGGCCAAGCTTGAGCTGATTGGGGCGGACACGGTAACCGATGACAAGGGCAATGCGTTTTATCTGATCCAGGTGCGTACGGACAAGAATCACCTGGGCGGGGACGACAAGCCGTTGCTGATCATCCCCGGGATGGTGGCGACGGTGGACATCATCACTGGGCAGAAGAGTGTGCTGGATTATCTGTTGAAGCCGGTGCTCAAGGCGCGGACTGAGGCTATGAGGGAGCGTTGAAAGGCTCTGAAGTCGCGACGTGAGTGACGGCGCCTGGGTTGGCTTTATCTGCCGATAGTGGTGTGTTGGATAGTCGGACGCCATCGCGGGGCAAGCCCGCTCCCACGGAGTCAGTGCCAGCCGCAAGAGCGGCGCGGTATCTGTGGCAGGTGTGGTGGATATTCCGGCCTCTTCGCGGGCAAGCCCGCGAAGAGGCCGGAACAAACAATACAAAAGAACAATTCAAACCTTGGCCTTGGGTTTGGCTTCGGCGAGAGCGCAGCGATTAGCCTGCTCTTGAGCTTGATCTTGATGCGCGCAGGGTCAGGCGACGTAGATTCGCGACTTCAGGAGGCTGAGCAGAGGTGCCTGAAGGGCCAGGTGCGCAGCACCCTTCGGCGAAGCCGAAGGCGCGAGATGCGGAAAACTCAGACATCCCGAAATCCAGAACCTCACCGCCCTCCATGATTACGCTCGAACGTCTCCCGCCCCATAGCCCTGATCTGCCCCTCGATCAACGCCTCAAACGGCCGCAACAACTGATCAAAACACCCTGGGGCCTCCAACACATTCAGCCCCTGTACCACCGCCTCCAACGTAGACAGAGCCCCTGCCTCGGGCGCCTTGCGCAAACGATACCGCGAAGGCAAAACCTGCCCCAGCGTCACCCGCGGCAATTCCCCTAACAACGGATTGAGGTACAAAAGCTTACGCGCCTTACGCCACGTCCCATCCGGCACAATCAGCATAAAGGGCAATTCACATCCCTCCTGCGCATACCCCACCAAGGCCTGTGCCTGCTCTCCCGGAAACAACAGCACCGGCCGATACCCGGGTGTCGCCAATAACTGATCAAGATCGGCAAACACTTCGCCCACCCGCAACTCGGCATTGACTAACCCCAGGGTTGCCAAACGGGCGGTATTGAGGGCATGCAAACGCTCACTCGGGTGCTGCAACACCACCACGCGAGTACGGCTCTGAAGATGGGGAATCAACGGGCAAAGACAATGATCTTGCGCACGCAGGCAGCGCTCGCAGCGGGGTCTGGACATCGGGTTCTCCTGGCTCAGGCAATTTTGCCACAGCCACCCGAAAAAAAGCCCACATCCCTGTGGGAGAGACGATCACGCGCTATCGGTTGAAACGTTCAGCCAGGCTGTGCAGGTACTCGGCCATGCGCTCAAGGTCCTGGCTGATTTCAGCCCCCTGCTTGGCCTGCCCCGCACTCTGGTCGCACAAGTGCGCGATGCGGGTTATCTGCTGATTGATGTCCTCGGCCACATGGCTTTGCTGCTCCGAAGCTGTCGCCATCTGCTGGCTCATGCCAGTGATACGGCTGACCGCCTGGGCAATGCCTGACAATGCCTCACGCACCGCCTCGACACTGTGCACACTGTCGCGCGAGATCTGCTCGCCGCGATTGGCGGTGGACACCGCGCGCTCAGCCCCCGCGCGCAGGCTGGCAATGATGTGGTGGATCTCATCGGTGGAGGCCCGGGTGCGCTGTGCCAACGAGCGCACCTCGTCGGCGACCACGGCAAACCCGCGGCCCTGCTCGCCCGCCCGCGCCGCCTCGATCGCGGCATTGAGTGCCAGCAGGTTGGTCTGCTCGGCAATCGAGGTGATCACATCGACCACGCTGCCAATCGACTGGGTCTGCTCGGCCAAGGCATTCACGGCCTGACCGATGTCGTTGACCGCCTCGCTCATGCTGCCCATCGCCTGCAGGCTCTGCTGCGCCAGGTCGCTGCCTTGCTGGGCCAGCTGATCGGCGTCGCTGGCCGCATGGGCGGTGCTTTGCACGTTGTGAGTGACTTGCTGGATGGTCGCGGCCATTTGCGCAATGGCGGTGGCCGACTGATCGGTCTCGCTGCGCTGGCGATCGAGCATCTGCGCCTGGGCATCCGACAGGTCCGCCGACTGCGCAGCGCGCGACTTGACCCCGACACCGGCATCGACCAGGCGAGTCAGCGCGGTCTGCAAACGCGCTTCTTCGCTGATGATGGCCAGGTCCAACTGGCCATGCAGACCGGGATTATCACTGTAGGTCAAGGCCACGAGAGGGCTGGTGAAGGCTTTGGGATGCTCATCGAGGGTGCGCTGGATGGCCCGATTGTGCCGATGCTCGATCAAATACCAAGCGCACATTTGGCTGGCCATCAGCACCGCCAGCGCGGCATAGGGCTGCAGCCACAGGTAGCCGGCCGCCGACACCAGCCCCGCGCCGATCAGCGGCCAGCCCTGGCCCAGCCCGTGGCCTAATCGCGCCGCCCAGGGGACTGCACTGCGACCGTTACGCAGGCGTGCATAAAGCGCCTCGGCACGGCGGATCTGCTCTCGACTAGGCACCGAGCGCACCGATTCGTAGCCGCTGATCCGACCATTTTCATAGATCGCCGTGACATAGGCGCTAACCCAATAGAAGTCGCCGTTCTTGGAGCGATTCTTGACCACCCCCATCCACGGTTTGCCCTGTTTGATGGTTTCCCACATGTGACCGAAGACAGACGGCGGCATGTCCGGGTGACGCACCAGGTTGTGGGTCTGCCCGACCAATTCGTCGTAGGTGAAACCGCTGATCGCCACGAATGCGTCATTGCAATAGGTAATGCGGCTGTTGAGGTCGGTGGTGGATATCAGCCGCTGCTCGCTGGAGAAGGTTCTTTCATGCTCGGTGACGGGCAAATTCATGCGCATCGGGGCAGTCCTTGCTTGTGTAGATGATGGGAAATTTCATCAAAGCAAGTAGAGGTTTAGCAGAGCGCCAGCATGAAAGTGGTCAACTTTTTGTAGGAAATTATCCCTGTCAGACGGAATGTCCTAAATGCGGTATTGCCTAGCCTACATTGAGCTGGCTTTTGAGCAGGTCACGGAAGGTCTGGATCAATGGCTCACGGCTGCGACCTCGGCGGATGATCAGCGAGAATGGCGCCTGATAACCGAAGGTAGCCGGCGATAGTACCCGTAGATCCCCTTTATCGACCCAGGCCTGGGCGTAATGCTCAGGCAAATAGCCGATGTAGGCGCCGGAGAGAATCAGGATCAACTGCGCTTCCATGCTTTCCACGGTTGCCGCGCTGTGCTTGAAGCCATGCCGGGCCAGCTCGGCCTGGCTCCAATAACCCCGGCCGACCATGCGCTGCTGGGTCACCACCGGTTCGGGAATGCGCCGTTCGACGAACAATGGGTGCCGGCTGCTGCAATACAGCCAGTGCTGTTCACGATACAACGGCTGATAGACCAGGCCACTCATGCGCGAAGAGAAGGCACCGATGGCCAGGTCCAGACGGTTGTCCTGCACGCCCAGTTGCAGTTCGTAGGGGCTGGAGACCGACAAGTGCAGATGCACCGCCGGATGCTCCTGGCTATAGGCGCCAATCGCCTCAGCCAGGGGCAAGGCGCGATCACCGACAGTCGAGTCGATCACCCCCAGGTTGAGGGTTCCGCGCAGCTCGCCCTTGAGCGCTGCCGCGTATTGCTCGAAACCGTCCATTTCCGCGAGCAGACGCAAGGTCTCCTGATGAAACAGCTCACCCTTGCTGGTCAGGCTGAAGCCTCCGCGCCCGCGGTGGCAAAGGACGATGCCCAAGGAACTCTCGAGCTGACTCATGTAGGTACTGATCGCCGAGGTCGACAGGTTCAGCTCGCGCTGGGCATTGGCGAAACCCTGGTGGCGTACCACGCTGACGAAGATGCGTAGCAGTTTCAGATCGGGCAGGGTCGAGGCCATGGTGCAGCGGTTCCACAGGCTGGAAATGGCCAAAGTCTAACCCGAGCCAGGGCTATTAGTTCAGAAATTCCTGAACTAAGTATTTGCCGGTAGCGATTCTTTCCGCGCACTACCTTGCGCAGACTTGGCCGAAATGTCCCTGCCCGCCGGCACCCTTGCGCCAGCCAGGCGCGCCACGGAACAGGTTCGAACAAACATAACAATCGACCGACTGATGAGGCCCACCGTGGACAAGACTCTTCACCAACCACTGGGCGGCAACGAAATGCCGCGTTTCGGCGGCATCGCCACCATGCTTCGCCTGCCCCACCTGCAAAGCGCCGAAGGCCTGGATGCCGCGTTCGTCGGCGTGCCCCTGGATATCGGCACCTCGCTGCGTTCGGGCACCCGCTTCGGCCCCCGGCAGATCCGCGCCGAGTCGGTCATGATCCGCCCCTACAACATGGCCACCGGTGCCGCGCCCTTCGACTCGCTGTCGATCGCCGACATTGGCGATGTAGCGATCAACACCTTCAACCTGCTCGACGCCGTGCGCATCATCGAAGAAGCCTATGACAACATTGTCGAGCATAATGTCATCCCGCTGACCCTTGGTGGCGACCACACCATCACCTTGCCGATCCTGCGCGCCCTGCATAAAAAGCACGGCAAGATCGGCCTGGTGCACATCGATGCCCACGCCGACGTCAACGATCACATGTTCGGCGAGAAGATCGCCCACGGCACCACCTTCCGCCGCGCAGTGGAAGAAGGCCTGCTCGATTGCGATCGCGTGGTGCAGATCGGCCTGCGCGCCCAGGGCTATACCGCCGACGACTTCAACTGGAGCCGTCGCCAGGGTTTCCGTGTGGTTCAGGCCGAAGAGTGCTGGCACAAGTCGCTGGAGCCATTGATGGCTGAAGTGCGCGAGAAAGTAGGTGGTGGCCCGGTGTACCTGTCGTTCGACATCGACGGCATCGACCCGGCCTGGGCGCCTGGCACTGGCACCCCGGAAATCGGTGGCCTGACCACCATCCAGGCGATGGAAATCATCCGTGGCTGCCACGGCCTGGACCTGATTGGCTGCGACCTGGTCGAGGTTTCGCCGCCCTATGACACCACCGGCAACACCTCGTTGCTCGGCGCCAACCTGCTGTTCGAGATGCTCTGCGTACTGCCAGGTGTCGTACGTCGCTGACGTGTCAGCGACTGGAGCAAGATGAGCGGTTTACCCGAGAGAGGGCTTGCCCCGCGATCGCTATCGCGAAACAAGCCCGCTTCCGCGTGACCCAGGCAGGAGCCATGAAGAGGGGCCGGTGAGGCCCGCCAATACAAGACAAGACCGCCGGGCACCGTGCACCTGCCCGGACGGTCGATCTCGCCATAATAAAGATAATCGGGAGACCCCCAATGGCCTTGGACATCATCGTAGTACTGATCTATGCCGCCGGCATGCTCGCGCTTGGCTGGTACGGCATGCGGCGGGCAAAAACCCACGAAGACTACCTGGTAGCCGGACGCAATCTCGGCCCGACCCTGTACATGGGCACCATGGCCACCACGGTGCTGGGTGGTGCTTCGACCGTCGGCACCGTGCGCCTGGGCTACGTCCATGGTATCTCCGGTTTCTGGCTGTGCGCGGCACTGGGCCTGGGAATCATCGCGCTGAACCTGTTCCTCGCCAAACCCTTACTGCGCCTGCGTATCTTCACCGTCACCCAGGTGCTTGAGCGGCGCTACAACCCCATGGCGCGCCAAGCCAGTGCGGTCATCATGCTGGCCTACGCGCTGATGATCGGCGTCACCTCGACCCTGGCCATGGGCACGGTATTGCAGGTGCTGCTCGACCTGCCGTTCTGGCTGTCGCTGCTGCTCGGTGGCGGCGTGGTGGTGGTCTACTCGACCATTGGCGGCATGTGGTCGCTGACCCTCACCGATATCGTCCAGTTCGTGATCAAGACCGTCGGCCTGATGTTCATCCTGCTGCCGGTGTGCCTGTACAAGGTCGGTGGCTGGGATCAACTGGTCGCGCAGCTGCCGGCGGCCAGCTTCAGCTGGACCACCATCGGCTGGGACACCATCATCACCTACTTCCTGATCTACTTCTTCGGCATCCTCATCGGCCAGGACATCTGGCAGCGGGTGTTCACCGCCCGTGACGAAAAGGTCTGCCAGCGCGCCGGTACCACCGCCGGTATCTACTGCGTGGCGTACGGTTTGGCCTGCGCCCTGATCGGCATGGCCGCCCACGTGCTGATGCCGGACCTGGCCAACCCGAACAACGCCTTCGCGGCGATGATCAAGACCACCCTGCCCGATGGCATCCGTGGCCTGCTGATGGCGGCCGCCCTGGCGGCGATGATGTCGACGGCCAGCGCCGGCTTGCTGGCGGCGTCCACCACCATCACCGAAGACCTGCTGCCCAAGCTGCGCGGCGGCAAGCAGTCGAGCCTGGGTGTCAGCCGCCTGTTCACCTTGCTGACCGGCCTGGTAGTGCTGGGCATTGCCCTGGCAGTGAACGATGTGATCAGCGCGCTGACCTTGGCTTACAACCTGCTGGTCGGCGGGATGCTGGTGCCGCTTATCGGGGCGATCTTCTGGAAGCGTGCGACCACCGCAGGGGCGATCGCCAGCATGTCGCTGGGCTTTGCCACCGCGCTGCTGTTCATGTTCAAGGATGGTCTGGATGCCAATACGCCGATCTACTACAGCCTGGCGATTGGTCTGCTGAGCTTTGTGCTGGTCAGCCTGCTGTCGCGTCGCCCGATGGCGGCGGTGAACCTGGCCTGATCAATACTGGGCTGCCCAGCAGCCCAATCGGCTGAAACGAAAAGGCCGCTGCATCTGATCGATGCGGCGGCCTCTGTCATTTCAACGGCGACGAGGTTGGCGCTTGCGCTGCTCTTCGTCGGTGGGAATCGGCACCGGCTGCAGCGGTGGCGGAATCAGGCCCAAGGCGACAGCCAGGTCATGGAGCCAGTTGAACAGTGGTTTTTTCATAGAGCCCCCTTCACGGGTCAGCCTCACGGCAAAATCGATTCTGCGATGTTTCATACAGATCATAGTCCGATGTCCTGCATTACGCATTCGCCTAATCCTATAGATAGGGACGATTTTGACCCGGATCAAGCGGTCGCGGGGCGTTCCGACGGTCGGTCAACTGTTTCGCCTTGTTGCAGATCGATCCACGCCTGCAAATTTGCCCCACACATGCCCTGGCGCCACATCAACCAGGTGACAGCCTGATCGAACGGTGCTTGCAGCCGGTGGACGCGAATCTGCTCACGTCCTGGCAGGCTGTCGAGCATCGATTGCGCCATCAACGCCACCCCTGCCCCGGCAATGACACAGGCCAGCATGCTCTGGTAGGACTCGATCTCCATGACCCGGCCCATGGGCGTGTGGGCGTGGGCGTACCAGGCTTCCAGACGCATCCGGTAGGAGCAGCCCTGGCGGAAGGTGAACACCGCCCGCCCTGCCACATCCCGGGCACTGTGCACCGGGGGGTGCTCAGGGCTGGTGATCAGTACCAAGACTTCATCGCACAGTGGCACGCCATCGAGCCCTGCCAGGCTTGGCGGCCCATCGACCAAGGCGGCATCCAGGCGGTGGCTCATCAGCCCTTCGAGCAGATCGCCGCTCGGAGCGGCCTGTACCTGCAGGTTCACCGTTGGGTAAGTCTGGTGATAGCGGGCCAGCAACGGCGGCAGATGCGTCGCCGCGGTGCTGTACATCGTGCCCAAGACGAAGTCCCCTGCAGGTTGACCGCCCTGCACTGCCGCCACCGCTTGGTCGTGCAGGGTCGACAAGCGGTTGGCGTAGTCGAGCAGCACCTTTCCGGCTGGCGACAGCTGCAAGCGCTGGCGCTCACGCAAGAACAGCTCGACACCCAATTGCTCTTCCAACTGTCGCAGCCGCGTCGACAAGTTCGACGGCACGCGGTGCAAGCGCTCGGCAGCACGGGTAAGCGAACCTTCTTCGGCCACCGCTTGAAAGATGCGCAGTTGACTGAACTCCATGACATTCTCCAAAACAGAACAACTTGATCATCATTATTCAATTTTATTGAAAGTCAATCCGCCCTACCCTGCCACTCATCGACTCACACCTGGCAGGAGCATTCACATGTCGCCGCTCGTACAACTACTGGCCAGTGCCGTGGCCCTGATGATGGCCATGGGCATCGGCCGCTTCGCCCTGACCCCGCAACTGCCCAGCCTGATCGCTGAAGGGCAATTCGACCTGACTGCCGCTGGCCTTGTCGCCGCCGCCAACTACCTGGGCTACTTCCTCGGCGCGGTGGACGCCATGTTCGCTCGCCAGCCTGGCCAAGTACGCCTGCGTCTGCATGCAGGCCTGTGGCTGTGCGTGGTGTTGACCCTCGCCTCGTGGGCAGCCAATGGTTTCTGGAGCCATCTGCTGCTGCGCTTTGGCACCGGCGTTGCCAGCGCCTGGGTGCTGGTGATGATTACCAGCCTCACCCAACAGCTGGCAGCCGCTCATGGCACACCGCGACTGGGCGCCCTGGTGTTCGCAGGGCCTGGTGTGGGCATTGCGCTGACCGGGCTACTGGCGCTGGCGGCACATCTGCTGGGGATGGACTCGGCGGCCTTGTGGCTGGTTTATGCAGTGGCCGCGCTGGTCATGTTGCTTACAGTACGGCCCTGGTTGCCAAGGGCGCTGGCGCCTGCACCAGCAGCAATCGCACGTTCGGCGCCGAGCCCTGGCATCGCCCGTCTGGGGCTGGTGTATGGGCTCTATGGGGTGGGGTATATCTTGCCGGCCACATTTTTATCGCAGATGGCCAACCAGCGTTTTCACGGACATTGGCTGGCCGACCTGTTCTGGCCAGCGTTTGGCCTGGCGGCCGCGTTGGGCGTGGTACTGGTGAGTGTGCGCCGACCTGGGCGGACTACCGGCTGGTTGGCCGCAACCCTTTGGCTGCAAGGCCTGGGCGTGCTGGCCTGCCTGCTGGGTGATGGGTTTGGCCTGGCCCTGGGGGTGGTGCTGTGTGGAGGGCCGTTCCTGGCCTGCATGCAATTGGTCATGCAGCGCTCGCGAGAGCTGGCGCCGCATGCCACGCAGCGCAATGCCGGACTATTGACCGCGTGCTTCGCGCTCGGCCAATTGAGTGGGCCGCTGCTGGCAGCACTGAGCAATCACTACAGCGCTAGCCTGCAACCTGCGCTGGTGTTGGCCGCCAGTGGGCTTGGGCTGGCCGGCGTCCTGGTAGTAACCAGCCGCAGCGCACGGCAGGTTTGTCAGGCGAGCACTAGCACGGCCTGAGAGTGTCAGGGCGTTTTTGCCGGCCTCATCGCGGGGCAAGCCCGCTCCCACGTTGGCCAACACCGGGTTGCGTGGGAACGGGCTTGCCCCGCGATGAGGCCGCTCAGATAACTACCTAGCCAATCACCTTGCGCAACTGCTTACGCACCCAGGGCTCAGCACTGACCAGGATCACCCCGCACAACACCATCACCGCCCCGAGTACAAAGTTCACACTCAGCGGCTCCCCCAACAGCAGCACGCCAAAGGTCACCCCAAACAACGGCGTGATGAAAGAGAACACCGCCAGGTTCGAAGCGAGATACTTGCGCAGCAACCAGAACCAGGTCAGGTAGCTGACGAACGAGACCACAATCCCCTGGAACAACACGCTGCCCATCGCCAGTGGGGTCAACGTAACCCTACCGATCTGCCCGCTCACCAGCGCAATCAGCAACAGCCCGACAAAGCCCACCATCAGCTGATAGAACAAGGTCAAGGTCGCCGGCGCTTCCGACAGCCGCGAACCTCGCACCACCACAGTAGTCGCGCCCCAGGCCAAGCCCGCCAGCACCCCAAAGGCATCGCCTAGAAGCGTGCGAGCATCGATCTGATCGAGCTGCAAGCCGCCAGCGAAGGCCGTGGCGATCCCGGCAAACGACAGCAAGATACCCAACCACTGCAAAAGCCGCAGCCGCTCGCTGGGCAGCATGAAATGCAGGCCGAGTGCGGTGAACACCGGCGCGGTGTAGAGAAACACCGACATGTGCGCCGCCGAGGTCAACTTCAGCCCCTCGGCAATGAACATAAATTCCAGGCCAAACAGTGCGCCAGCCAGCAACCCGGCCCGCCAGGTACTGCCCACCTGGCCCCAGCCCCCACGCCAGCAGATCAAGATACCGACCAACAGCGCAGCGATACCGGAACGAAAAGCCGCCTGCATCACCGGGGCGATATCAACGGCGGCCCATTTGATCATCACCTGCTGGCTACCCCAGATCAGGCACAGCCCAAGCATCAGTTGCAGGGCGAAAGCGTCGGGATTCTTGCGGGCCGCACTCATGGGCGGGCCCCTTGTAGATTCGATGGCATGGGCAAGGCTCGGCAGAGAAAATGGATCCAGTGCCGATTATCGGGTTCGCGACGCCGCCGTTACCAGCCTAAATTGCGCCGCCCGCAATCTGCGCCTTGGCCGAGACGTGCTCGAAGGTGTTTTCGTCCAGCGGATCTTCCTGCTCATCCAGCACCTGGCGCGGGTGCTCGAAGCCAGGAATGCTGCTGTCGATCAGACTGAGCAAGCGCGAGCCACGCTCGGTGAGCACGAAGTTCTCGCCATTGCCGCCATCCTCTGCCGGCCGAGATTCGATGAAGCCGCGCTCGAAGAGGATCTTCTCGTACTCGCACGCGCGGGTCTTCAGATGATCCAGATCGCCCACCGGCTGGCCTTGGGCGGCGAGTGCCGCGGCATGTTGCTCGGCGTAGGGGCGTGGCGTAAAGCTGTGATCAGCGCCATTTTGCACTTCGTGCAGCAGGCGTTGGATCAGGTCCCAGTCGTAGCTGCTCATGGAGGTTGGCTCCTGCTGTGAACGGATGGGGTACACAGCTTGGGACCGGCATGGGGCTGCAAGCGTTCCGACGGAAATTCAACGATGGCGCTGCTGAGCCTGCATATACTGGCGCAACAACTGATTTATACGCGTCTGGTAGCCCGTGCCCTGCTCCTTGAACCAGGCCAATACATCGGCATCAAGACGAATCGTCACGGCCTGTTTGGCTGGAACCCGCAGCTCAGCCTGGCGAAAAAAATCCTCACCTAGCTCGGCAATGTCCGAAGTGTCGATCTGCTGATCGTCTTGTTGAGCCAGGCGGCTCCAATCAGTTTTGGAAGACTTGGTCATAACGTTTTGCCTCTTGTCTGGTCGCCTTTCGCGCTGAGATGATCCGGATTACATCTGCCTGCCGCTCGGTATACACGACCACCCCGACCAGCGTGTGCAGCCAGCCTAAGCCGATCCAGCGCTCCTCACCATAGGCCTGCCGATCATCTCGCAACAGCAGCATGGGGTGCTGGAACATATCGGGCACATCGCTGAAGTCGATACCGTGCTTGCGGATGTTTATCTGATTCTTAGCTTCGTCCCACTCAAAACGCATGGGACTGCCTGTATTTACTTTTGTACATACACAATACTCCCTATAAGCCAGCGAGCCTAGAAGAAGCATCAGCAGATCAACAGAGGTTAAGTGCAGCAAACAGGGCATTTAGGAAGCGGATTACAAGCAAAAGAGATTCGACCAGGCACCTTCCCCAGGTGAACTTTCCTCCCCGACATAGCCTCAACCGATTACTTGCTGACCGAGGCTCATCTTATGAAGACCCTGCACCGAGTCACCCTGCTTGCCAGCCTGTGCTTCGCCCTGCCCAGCTGGGCCTGCACACTGGAGGAGGCAACCGCAAAACGCGAAGAACTGGCCAAGTTGGTGTCACAACTGACCGAGCAGAACCCGCAAAAGGCCAAGGAGATCAACGACGAGCTTCAGGGCATGGACCTGGCGACAGAAAGCAAGGATCTGCCTGACAAGTGCCAGTTGATCGACCGCAGGCTACAGGAGCTCAAGGTCGCGGAGAAAAAAGCGGAGTGAGGTGATCGCGGCAAGGGGCAAGGCGCCGGTCCGTCCTAGGCAAAGCCAGGGCAGACCGGTAGTTGCCTGGAGAACGCCTTACTCAGCCTTCGGCGCGCGCTTTTTCAGCGGCGCCATGCCATCGGAGCTGGTCAGCGGTGCGTTTGGCCGTGGCTTGGCGGTAGGCTTGCGCTTGGCGGCGGCCTTCTTGTCGCCGGTTTTCTTGTCGACTTTCTTTTTCTTGACGCCGGCAGCCTTGCCCGAAGCCTTGACCTTCTTCGGTCCGCTGTAGGTGCCTTTGACCTCTTTGATCACTCGGCGCTCGAACTGCTGCTTGAGGTAGCGTTCGATGCTCGACATCAAGTTCCAGTCGTTGTGGGTGATCAGCGAGATCGCCAGACCTTCGCCACCGGCCCGGCCAGTACGGCCAATGCGGTGCACGTATTCGTCGCCGCTGCGCGGCATGTCGAAGTTGATCACCAGGTCCAGGCCGTCGATGTCCAGGCCACGTGCCGCTACGTCAGTGGCGACCAGTACCTTGGAGCCACCCTGCTTGAAGCGCTCGATGGCCAGCTTGCGGTCTTTCTGGTCCTTCTCGCCGTGCAGCACGAAGGCTTTGACGTCCTTGGCCACCAGGTGACCATAGACGCGGTCAGCCAGGGCGCGGGTATTGGTGAAAATGATCGCCTTCTGGAAGGTCTCGTTGTCGAGCAGCCACTGAACGATCTTCTCTTTGTGCTGGTCGTGGTCGGCGGTGATGATCTGCTGACGGGTGCCTTCGGCCAACTGCGAGACGCTGTTGAGCATCAGGTGCTCAGGGTTTTTCAGCACTTTGCCAATGATGTCGCGCAGCGCTGCGCCGCCGGTGGTGGCGGAGAAGAGCAGGGTCTGCTCGCGGTTCTCGCACTCTTTGCACAGGCGCTCCATGTCTTCGGCAAAGCCCATGTCGAGCATGCGGTCAGCCTCGTCCAGCACCATGACCTGAACGTGGGAGAGGTCGAGGTTGCCGGCGTTCAGATGCTCGAGCAGGCGGCCTGGGGTGCCAATCAGCACATCCGGCACCTTGCGCAGCAGTGCAGCCTGTTCCTTGAAGTCTTCGCCGCCGGTGACCAGGCCAGACTTGATGTAGGTGAACTGGGAGAACAGTTGCACCTGTTTCAAGGTCTGCTGGGCCAGTTCGCGGGTCGGCAGCAGGATCAATGCACGGATTTCAACACGCGGGCCACCCAGGTCAGCCAGGCGGTTGAGCATCGGCAGGACGAAAGCTGCGGTCTTGCCGCTGCCGGTCTGCGCCGTCACCCGCAGGTCACGCCCTTGCAACGCCAGGGGGATGGCCGCCGCCTGCACCGGAGTCGGCTCGACAAAGTTCAGCTCGGCCACGGCTTTGAGCAGGCGTTCATGCAGGGCGAATTGGGAAAACACGGGGACAACCTCGGGCAAGTACGTAAATTCAGTTGCATAGGGTAACGTTTTCCGCCGCCATAACCGAATTTTCTTTTAGCAACTTTTGGCCGATCCGCGCTCTAATCGTGCCTCGTTCCGCAACATAGACCGCTGTAACGCTCATGGACATTCAACGACTCTGGCACGACACCCTCGACCTCTGGGGCACCCTGGACCAACATCCGCTGCTGCATTCTGCCCTGGGCCTGGCGGTACTGCTGCTGATCTCCCTAGTACTCGGTCGCCTGGCGCGCTTCCTGGTGCTGCACACCAGCCGCCTGCTGGGCCGTCAACAAGCGCTGAAGTGGCTCGACGACCTGCGCCACAACAAGGTATTTCATCGCCTGGCGCAGACCACCCCTTCGCTGATCATCCAGTTCGGCCTGAAGCTGGTCCCGGAGCTTGGCAACACCGCCCAGCACTTCCTCGGCAATGTTGCCCTGGCATTCACCCTGCTGTTCATGACCCTGGCGGTTTCCTGCCTGCTCGATGCCCTGCTGGACATCTACGCCCGCACCGAGCATGCCCGCACCCGCTCGATCAAGGGCTATGTGCAGTTGGCCAAGATGGTGCTGTGGGTGCTCAGCGTCATCGTCATCATCGCCACCCTGATCGACCGCTCGCCGCTGTTACTGCTATCGGGCCTGGGCGCCATGTCGGCGGTGCTGCTGTTGGTGTACAAGGACACCTTGCTGTCATTCGTGGCCAGCGTACAGCTGACCAGCAACGACATGCTCCACGTCGGCGACTGGATCGAAATGCCCCAGGTAGGCGCTGACGGCGATGTGGTGGACATCACCCTGCACACGGTCAAGGTGCAGAACTTCGACAAGACCATCGTTTCCATCCCGACCTGGCGCCTGATGAGCGAGTCGTTCCGCAACTGGCGCGGCATGCAGCAGTCTGGTGGGCGACGGATCAAACGCAGCCTGTTCATCGATGCTGCCGGTGTCCGCTTCTTGACCCGCGAGGAAGAACAGCGCCTGACCCAGGTACGCTTGCTCGGTGATTACCTGGCCAGCAAGCGCCAGGAACTGCAGAACTGGAACGAAGCGCTGGGACCCGTAGCCGAGTTGTCGGCTAACCGGCGGCGGCTGACCAACATCGGTACTTTCCGTGCGTTTGCCCTGGCCTATTTGCAGAACCATCCTGACGTGCAGCAAAGCATGACCTGCATGGTGCGGCAGATGCAGACAACCGCTGAGGGGGTGCCCTTGGAGATCTACTGCTTCACTCGCACCACGGCCTGGGCGGATTACGAGCGCATCCAGGGCGATATCTTCGATTATCTGCTGGCCGTGCTGCCGGAGTTTGGCCTGAGTCTGTATCAGCAGCCCAGCGGCAATGACATGCGCGCAGGGCTTGCCGCCCGAGCGCCAATCGAAACGCAGGCGCAGCGCCTTACAGAAACCGCAGAGGCTTGAAGAAGCAAAGGCGCCAAACAGGCGCCTTTTTTTTTACATGCAGTGGCTTGATCAGGTGGAGGTCCGCTGCGAGCGAGCAGTCCGACTGCCGCCCAAGCGACTGAGCCACACCGAGGCCAGAATCACCGCGCCGCCAATGAACAATCGCCCCAGCGGCTCGTGCTGATTCCAGATCAGCAAATTGAGCAGCAGCCCGACCGGCACATGCAGGTTGTTCATTACCGCCAAAGTAGCGCCAGAAACCAGGCAGGCGCCCTTGTTCCACCAGTACAAACCCAGCGCAGTCGGACACAAACCCAGGAACAGCAGCACCAGCCACTGGACATCGGTGCTCGGCAGGTGCTGGGCATTGCCAAACAGCAGGAACGCTGGCAACACCACGATCAACGCGCCCAGGTAGAAGTAGCCGAACCGCTTGTAATGCGGCAGATCGCTTGGATTACGGGCGACCAGATGACGGTACAGCACCTGGCCGGCGGCATAAGTGAAGTTGGCCAATTGCAGCAATAGGAAGCCGATGAAGAAGTCGCCGCTGATGCTGTCCATACGGATCACCGCCGCACCCGCGACCGCGACCAGTGCAGCGAGCAGCGCCCAAGGGTTGAAGCGGCGGTTCAGCGCATCTTCGATGAGGGTCACGTGCAGCGGCGTGAGAATGGTGAACAGCAGCACTTCCGGCACGGTCAGCACGCGGAAACTCAAGTACAGGCAGACGTAGGTGATGCCGTACTGCAATGCGCCGATCAGCAGCATCGAGCGCATGAAGCGCGGTTCGACCTGACGCCAGCGGGTGAGCGGCAGGAACACCAGGCCGGCCAACACCACCCGTGCCAAGACCGCGAAATAGCTGTCGACATGACCGGCCAGGTATTCGCCGATCAGGTTGAAGGAAAACGCCTGGATCAGCGCGACGATAATCAGGTAGCCCATGGTGCTCTCTCGTAAATCAAGGCGGCGACCTTAGCCGGTTGGCAAAAACCGATCAACTTGGCGTAGCGCCCTGATCGCGGGGCAAGCCCGCTCCCACGGGTATGGCTGACGGCGCAATACACGTGGGCTTGCCCCGCGATCAGGCCGGAACAGGCGCTAGACAAACTCCAGGCATAAAAAAGCCCGACCATCATCTGGCCGGGCAGGCACACCCAAGGAGCAACAGGTGTCAGGGTTGGGAATTAGTCGGCACTCAGGCCACCGCAGCCAGCTTGGCCTTGGCCTGGTTCAGCCCCTTCTCGTGGAAGTCGCCGCTCATGTTCAGGCCTTCGGCATGAATGAAGGTCACGTCATGGATGCCAATGAAGGCCATGACCTGGCGCAGGTACGGTTCCTGATGGTCGCTGGTGGCGCCGGCATGAATACCACCGCGGGCAGTCAGGACAATGGCACGCTTGCCCGTCAGCAGGCCCTGTGGACCGGTCGGGGTGTACTTGAAGGTGATACCGGCGCGCAGGACATGATCGAGCCAAGCCTTGAGCGTGCTCGGAATGGTGAAGTTGTACATGGGAGCAGCCATCACCAGTACATCGGCGGCCAGCAGTTCATCGGTCAATTCGTTGGAACGCGCCAGGGCTTCGCGCTCGATCTGTGAGCGTTGTTCCTCAGGCTTCATCCAGCCACCCAGCAGGTTGGCGTCCAGGTGCGGCACTGGAGTCACCGCCAAGTCACGCACATTGATGTCGTCGGCCGGATGCGCCGCTTGCCATTGGCCAATGAAATCTCGGGTCAATTGACGCGAAACGGAGTCCTGCTGGCGGGCGCTGCTTTCGATGATCAATACGCGGGACATGGGTGCCTCCATCGGCAAATAGGGTGCGATTCGATGGAGGAAAGATTAAGGGTTGACCTATCGATAAAAAAGCGTAAAAAGTGGGTTCAATCTATCGACTAATCTGTTTTATTCCGGTTTACAGCTCAAACCGATCCGCAGCTTGATGATCTGCCGGTTGAACTTGGCGGTAACGTCCACGCTTTGCTTGGCCGGCACATTGACCCGACGCACCCGTGGCGCTTCCGGGCCGTTGCGGAAAGTGACCTTGCACGACGCCGCAACCTCTCCATAGTTGTTCAGCGAGATGCTGCCGATGTCGTAGGCCGTGTCGTAGGCGGTGTAGTCGACCTTGACCCCGGTCAGCTGCTTGTCGACATCGATGGGGTATGCCATGGCGGTAAGGGGCAGGCACAGCAGTAATGCCACACAACTTTTCTTCATAGAGCGCTCTCCTTGAAAGAGCGCAGCTTAGGACAACAGGAGCTGAAGATGAAAGCGCCGCGCGTAACCCTGGATCAGTGGCGAACCCTGCAGGCAGTGGTCGATCACGGAGGGTTTGCCCAGGCCGCCGAGGCCCTGCACCGCTCACAATCGTCGGTCAGCTACACAGTGGCACGCATGCAGGAGCAACTTGGCGTGCCGTTGCTGCGCATCGACGGGCGCAAAGCCGTGCTGACCGAAGCTGGAAACGTGCTGCTGCGCCGCTCGCGCCACCTGGTCAAGCAGGCCAGCCAGCTCGAAGACCTGGCCCATCACATGGAACAAGGCTGGGAGGCCGAGGTGCGCGTGGTGGTCGATGCCGCCTACCCCAGCGCCCGCCTGGTGCGCGCCTTGAGCGCGTTCATGCCGCAGAGCCGAGGCTGCCGCGTGCGGCTGCGCGAAGAGGTGCTGTCTGGGGTCGAGGAAGTCCTGCATGAAGGCATCGCCGACCTTGCGATCAGCAGCTTCAGCATCGGCGGCTACCTGGGCACCGAACTGAGCTCGGTGGAGTTCGTCGCCGTCGCCCACCCGGAACACAGCCTGCACCGCCTGGGCCGGGAGATTACCTTCCAGGACCTGGAGAGCCAGTTGCAGGTGGTAATCCGTGACTCTGGCCGCGCGCAACCCAAGGATGTCGGCTGGCTGGGCGCTGAACAACGCTGGACGGTCGGTAGCCTGGGCACTGCGGCCACCTTCGTCAGCAGCGGCCTGGGCTTTGCCTGGCTGCCTCGACACATGATCGAGCGCGAGCTGCGCGACGGCGTGCTCAAGCCATTGCCGCTGGACCAGGGTGGCAGTCGCCATCCACTGTTCTACCTTTACTCCAGCAAGGAAAAGACCCTGGGCCCGGCCACGCAGATCCTCATCGACCTGCTGCGCAATTTCGACACTGCGCCCCTGGACGTGCCCTTCGCAGCCCCGCCGCAAGCCTGAGGACCGCGCCCATGGCCTATTTCGAACACGAAGGATGCACGCTGCATTACGAGGAATACGGCCAGGGCGAGCCCCTGGTGCTGTTGCATGGGCTGGGCTCCAGTTGCCAGGACTGGGAGCTGCAGGTACCCGAGCTGAGCCGGCACTACCGGGTGATCCTGATGGACATCCGCGGCCACGGCCGCTCTGACAAACCCCGCGACGGCTATCAGATCGCCACCTTCAGCGAAGACCTGCTGGCCCTGCTCGAACACCTGCGCACCGGTCCAGTGCACTTCGTTGGCCTGTCGATGGGCGGTATGATCGGCTTTCAGTTCGCCGTCGACCACCCGCAGTGGCTACGCAGCCTTTGCATCGTCAACAGCGCCCCCGAGGTCAAGCGACGCACCCGCAGCGACTGGATCTGGTGGGCAAAACGCTGGGGCCTGGCGCGTCTGCTCAGCGTCGAAGCCGTCGGCAAGGGCCTGGCCGAGCGGCTGTTCCCCAAACCCGAACAAGCCGATCTTCGCCAGAAGATGGCCCAGCGCTGGGCACGCAACGACAAGCGCGCCTACCTGAAGAGCTTCGACGCTATCGTCGACTGGGGCGTGGCGGAACGCATCGGCCAGATCGGCTGTCCCACCCTGGTGATCGCCGCCGACCACGATTACACACCGATACAACTGAAACAGCGCTACGTCGCCTTGATACCCCAGGCTAGACTGGCAGTCATAGAAGATTCCCGGCACGCTACACCCCTCGATCAACCCGAGGTCTTCAACCAGACCCTGCTGCACTTTCTTGCAGCCGCCTCCACCTCTCAAGGATCTTTGAGCCCATGCTGAAAAAACTCCTGCTCGCCGCCTGCTCGGTTGCCTTCGCCACCAGCGTCATGGCCTCGGACAAGACCCCGCACGTTCTGCTCGACACCAGCTTCGGCCAGGTCGAAATCGAGCTGAACGCGGAAAAAGCGCCGATCAGTACCAAGAACTTCCTTGAGTACGTCGACAGTGGTTTCTACAACAACACCATCTTCCACCGCGTGATCCCAGGCTTCATGGTCCAGGGCGGCGGCTTCACCGAGCAGATGGTGCAGAAGAACACCAACGACCCGATCCGCAACGAAGCCAGCAATGGCCTGCATAACGCCCGCGGCACCCTGTCCATGGCCCGCACCTCCAACCCGAACTCGGCCACCAGCCAGTTCTTCATCAACGTTGCCGACAACGCCTTCCTCGACCCAGGTCGCGATGCCGGATATGCCGTGTTCGGCAAGGTCACCAAAGGCATGGACGTGGTTGACCAGATCGTCAATTCGCCGACCACTATCAAAAAGGGCATGCGTGATGTACCGGCCGATCCGGTGTTCATCAAGTCCGCCAAACGCATCGACTGAGTGCAGGCCTCACAGGGATGTGAACCGCCTGCAGGTCGGGTAGAACAGGAGTTGTAACCCCCATGCTGTACCGCCGTTTCGAGCAATTGATCGACATCTTCCGCGAAGCGCCGAGCGAGGCGCCTCCGAGCACGGTGTGGCCGTTCTACCTCTACTACCTGCGTCAGGTGTGGCCAAGCTTCTTGGCCCTGCTGATCGTTGGCCTGGTCGCCTCGTTGATCGAGGTGGCCATGTTCAGCTACCTGAGCCGGATCATCGACCTGGCCCAAGGCACGCCCAACGCCAACTTCTTCAGCGAGCACAGTGGCGAGCTGATCTGGATGCTGGTGGTGGTCCTGCTGCTGCGTCCGGTGTTCTTCGGCCTGCACGACCTGCTGGTGCACCAGACCATCAACCCGGGGATGACCAGCCTGATCCGCTGGCAGAACCACACCTATGTGCTCAAGCAGAGCCTGAACTTCTTCCAGAGCGACTTCGCCGGGCGTATTGCCCAGCGCATCATGCAAACCGGCAACTCCCTGCGCGACTCAGCGGTGCAGGCGGTGGATGCGCTGTGGCACGTGTTGATCTACGCGATCAGCTCGCTGGTGCTGTTCGCCGAGGCTGACTGGCGGCTGATGCTGCCGCTGCTGGTGTGGATCGCCTGCTACATCGCCGCTTTGCTGTACTTCGTGCCGCGGGTCAAGGAGCGCTCGGTGATTTCCTCCGATGCGCGCTCCAAGCTGATGGGGCGCATTGTCGATGGCTACACCAACATCGCCACCCTCAAGCTGTTCGCCCATACCGACTACGAGCAGCAATACGCCCGCGAGGCGATCCGTGAGCAGACCGAGAAAACCCAGCTGGCCGCTCGCGTGGTGACCAGCATGGACGTGGTGATCACCACCCTCAACGGCTTGCTGGTCGTCACCACCACAGGGCTTGCGCTGTGGCTGTGGACCCAGTCGCTGATCACGGTCGGTGCCATCGCACTGGCTACTGGCCTGGTGATTCGTATCGTCAACATGTCCGGCTGGATCATGTGGGTGGTCAACGGCATCTTCGAGAACATCGGCATGGTCCAGGATGGCCTGCAAACCATCGCCCAGCCGGTGACGGTCACCGACAGCCCCAACGCACCAGTGCTCAAGGTCACTCGCGGTGCAGTGCGCTTCGACAACGTGGGTTTCCATTACGGCAAAGGTGGCAAGGTTATCGACGGCCTCAACCTGGACATTCGCCCTGGCGAGAAGATCGGCCTGATCGGCCCCTCTGGGGCAGGCAAATCGACCTTGGTCAATCTGCTGCTACGCCTGTACGACCTGGAAAGCGGGCGCATCCTGATCGATGGCCAGGACATCGCCGAAGTGAACCAGGCCAGCCTGCGCGCGCAGATCGGCATGATCACCCAGGACACCTCGCTGTTGCACCGCTCGATCCGCGACAACCTGCTGTACGGCCGCCCCGATGCCAGCGAACAGGCGTTGTGGGAAGCGGTGCGCGGGGCACGGGCCGACGAGTTCATCCCGCAGCTGTCCGATGCCCAGGGGCGCACTGGCTTCGATGCGCATGTGGGTGAGCGCGGGGTCAAGCTGTCTGGCGGACAGCGTCAGCGTATCGCCATCGCCCGGGTGCTGTTGAAGAACGCACCGATCCTGATCATGGATGAGGCTACCTCGGCGCTGGACTCAGAGGTGGAAGCGGCGATTCAGGAAAGCCTGGAGACCCTGATGCAGGGCAAGACGGTGATTGCCATTGCCCACCGGCTGTCGACCATCGCCCGGATGGACCGGCTGGTGGTGCTGGACAAAGGGCATATCGTCGAAAGCGGAACCCATGCCGAACTGCTCGCGCACCAAGGGCTGTATGCGCGGTTGTGGCATCACCAGACTGGCGGCTTTGTCGGCGTCGATTGAGTTTAAGGCTGGCGCGCCCCCATCGCGGGGCAAGCCCGCTCCCACGCTAACCAGCTATGCAGCTATGCGGCTATGCAGCTATGCAGCTATGCAGCTATGCAGCCATTGCGTGGGAGCGGGCTTGCCCCGCGATGAGGCCACAACAGCCCACCCATCAACCCCGCCGATAAGGCAGCATCCCCCGCGCCTCCTCGGCATAAGCCCTGACCCCCTCGCGCTCCTGCCCAAGAAAATCCTCCACCGCCCGCCTCAACCCCGGATGCAACAGATAGTGCCACGACCGCGTGATCACCGGCTCAAACCCGCGAATCAGCTTGTGTTCGCCCTGTGCCCCCGCATCGAAGCGCTGCAAGCCTTGGGCAATGGCAAAGTCCATCCCCTGGTAGAAGCACGTCTCAAAGTGCAACCGATCGAACTCGGCCAGGCACCCCCAATAGCGCCCATACAAGCTATCGCTGCCCACCAGGCTCAGCGCCATGGCCACATCCCGCCCCGCCTGGCGCGCCACCACGACGCGGATCGCCTCGGGCATGCGCTCGGCCAGCAGGCTGAAAAACGCCCGCGTGAGGTACGGCGTTCGCCTACGTACGGCATAGGTGTTGGCGTAACACAGATACACGAAATCCCACTGCGCTTGGCTCAGCTCATCGCCGCGATACCACTGGAACTCGATACCCTGCCCCAGCACCTGCTCACGCTCCTTGCGCATCTGCTTGCGCTTGCGCGAGCTGAGAGTATCGAGAAAGTCCTGGAAATCCCGATAGCCCTGATTGCGCCAATGAAACTGGCAACCCAGGCGCTCCATCCAGCCCGGCAGACCGGCAATCGACTGGTCCAGGGCGCTGTCGGTGAAATTGATGTGGGCGCCCGACAAGCCACCCTTGCCCAGATACTCAGGCAGCGCCTGCAGCAACAGCAGGCCATCGGCAGGATCCTCGGTTAGCAATCGCGGGCCACTGACCGGGCTGAACGGTACGGCGCCCAGTAACTTGGGGTAGTAGGCAATCCCGGCGCGCTCACAGGCATCGGCCCAACCGTGATCGAACACGTACTCGCCGAACGAATGCCATTTGCGATAGGCCGGCAGCACCGCGCGCACCTGCCCGTCACGCTCCAGGATCAAGTGCTCGGCAGCCCAGCCGGTGGCGGGCACGACGCTGCCGCTGTCCTCCATCGCGGTCAGAAACGCATGCCGTAGAAACGGCTGGCCGGCGGGCACCAGCGCATCCCAGGTCGCCGCTGGCAGGTCGCGCAAATGGGCAAGGCTGTACAGGCTGATCACGGGTTCACTCTCCAAGAGGCGCCTGCCAGTATCCCGGATGCAGGGCGCGACTGACAAACCTCAAGCGCACTGACAGCGGTTTTCTTAACGGCAGTGCCACTAAATAGACATTATTCTGTCATCCCCCCTCGCAATACTTGCGCCTGTTTTCCGGAACCCCAGCGACCTGTCTATTCAGGCCTTTTCCGAAGACTTGCCAACTCGGGGGCGGGCGCACAAGCCTCCCCATTCTTTTCCAACAGGGAGAACCTTATGCGTCTTGTTTCTACACTTACTGGAGTGAGCCTCACCGGCCTGATGCTGGCTCTGAGTACTCCAGCCAGTGCTGCAGTCGACGCCAAGCTGCTCGAAATGCTCCGCGCCAACGGCTCGATCAACCAGGCGCAGTACAACGAACTGCAGGCCGACCTGTCGAAGGAAACCAAGGAAAAGGCAGACATGAAGGCTCAATCCGAGCGGATGAGCTCCTTTGAACAGAAAGTCGCCTGGGCCGCCAAGACCCAGATCAAGGGCGATGTGCGCCTGCGCTACGAAGACGTCAACGTCGACGAACCGAACAGCTCCAGCGGCAACCAGGACCGTCAGCGCGTGCGTGCCCGCGTTGGCTTCTACAGCGAGATCAACCCGCAGGTCGACGCCGGCATCCGTGTCGCCACCGGCAGCAGCGCTGACCGTCGCTCGACCAACCAGAGCCTGGACAACTACTTCGACAAGAAGTCGCTGTGGGTTGACCTGGCCTACCTCGACTGGCACCCAACCGCCCTGCCTGGCCTGCACCTGATCGGCGGCAAGATGGCCCAGCCTTGGGTCAGCATGGGCGACATCATCTGGGACAGCGACATCAACCCGGAAGGTGTGGCCGCTACCTACAAGACCGACCTGGGCGGCGCCGAAGTGTTCGCCAGCGCGGGTCAATACACCCTCAAGGACAACGTCGACGGCGACGGCGTGCAGTACAAGCACGACGCCCAGGTCTACCACGGCCAGCTGGGGGCGAAGTTCGCGCCGATGGATACCCTCAAGGTCACCGTGGGTGCGAGCATCTATGGCTATGACAACGACAAGGAAGCCACCATCCTGCAGTCGTTCGGCAACACCACCAACGAGTTCAACCTGGTGGAAGGCTTCGGTCAGATCGACCTGACTGGCCTGGCTGTACCGCTGTCGGCCTATGGTCAGTACGTGAAGAACACCGAGAGCACCGATGGCGAAGACCAGGCTTGGCTGGCGGGCCTGAAGACCAAGCTCGGTGCCTGGAGCCTGGACTACAACTACCGCGATGTGCAGCGTAACGCTGTGGTCAGCCTGTTCACCGACTCTGACTTCGGTAACGGCTTCACGGGTTCGCGCGGTCACAAGTTCAAGGTGGGTTACGAGATCGACAAGAACTTCTCGGTGGGTGCTGCTTATCTGATGGCCAAGACCGATCTGTCGCAGCTGCCTAACAGCAATGCTGATGTCGATACGTTGCAGGTGGATCTGGAAGCTAAGTTCTAAGGTGTAGTTGCTCTGCGTTAGTGAAAGCGGGAAGTGCCGAACCCCATCCGGCGCTTCTCGCTTTTTTTCGTTGGGCTTGGGCTTGGGCTTTTAGAGGTTTGAGCATATCCATTGGCTAGGGTGGCGCTGAGTCACCTTTCCGCCCTTACGGCGGGTCACTTTTGGTCGTGGCCAAAAGTAACCAAAAGCCGTGCGCTCCACCATCAGTCCCGCCCGTGGCGGGATCCCCTCGCTTCGGTGCCTTCCGGGCCCGCGCGGCCTACGATTTGCTGCGCAAATCTACATCTCGCGCCTTCGGCTGCGCCGAAGGGTGCTGACGCACCTGGCCCTACAGACACCTACGCTCGGCCTCCTGAAGTCGCGAAGTTAGTGGCGGCGACTGGGCTGGCGTTATCTGGCGATAGTGGCAGGTGTGGTGGATAGTCGGCCGTCATCGTGGGGCAAGCCCGCTCCCACGGGTACCGTCAGCCGCAAGAGCGGCGCAATACTAGTGGCAAATGTGGTGGATGTTCCGGCCTCTTCGCGGGCAAGCCCGCTCCCACAGGCTCACCGTCAGCCGCAAGAGCGGCGCGGTACTTGTGCCAGGTGTGGTGGATATTCTGGCCTCTTCGCGGGCAAGCCCGCTCCCACAGGTTCACCGCCAGCCGGAAGAACCGCGCGGTACCTGTGGGAGCGGGCTTGCCCGCGAAGAGGCCGGAACAAACCACACAAAAGAAAAATTCAAACCTTGGCTTTGGCTTTGGCTTCTGCGAGAGCGTAGCAATTCGCTGCTCTTGATATTC
>NZ_JBICKL010000005.1:0-14634 GCF_043104195.1 Pseudomonas sp. xss_2 | reverse complement strand
CGCAATCTCCCACCTAACGAAAAAGTTGGACAGCTTCTTGCAAAGGCAGCGCCAGGCGCCCTTAACGCGTCAAAGTTTTGCTTGAAGAGGACTCGCGGTGGATCGCACTCAGTTAATCAGCAACGCCCGTAACAACCTGGCCGGACTCGGCCGGGGCAACCTGGGCGTGCCGCTGTTATTGCTGGTGATGTTGGCAATGATGATGTTGCCGATAGCGCCGTTCCTGCTCGACGTGTTCTTCACCTTCAACATCGCCCTGTCGATCGTGGTCCTGCTGGTCTGCGTGTACGCCTTGCGCCCACTGGACTTCGCCGCCTTCCCCACCATCTTGCTGGTGGCCACGCTGCTGCGCCTGGCGCTGAACGTCGCCTCGACCCGGGTGGTGCTGTTGCATGGCCACGAAGGCCACGGCTCGGCAGGTAAGGTCATCCAGGCCTTCGGCGAAGTGGTGATCGGCGGTAACTACGTGGTCGGTGCGGTGGTGTTCGCCATCCTCATGATCATCAACTTCGTGGTCGTGACCAAGGGCGCCGGGCGGATTTCCGAGGTGAGCGCGCGCTTCACCCTCGACGCCATGCCCGGCAAGCAGATGGCCATCGACGCCGACCTCAACGCCGGCCTGATCGACCAGGCACAGGCCAAGTCGCGCCGTGCCGAAGTGGCCCAGGAGGCCGAGTTCTACGGCTCGATGGACGGTGCCAGCAAGTTCGTCCGCGGTGACGCCATCGCCGGCCTGTTGATCCTGTTCATCAACCTGATCGGTGGCATCCTGATCGGCATGTTCTCGCACAACATGGGCTTTAGCGAAGCAGGCAAGATCTACGCGCTGCTGACCATCGGTGACGGTTTGGTGGCGCAATTGCCATCGCTGCTACTGTCGACCGCTGCCGCAATCATGGTCACGCGTGCCTCGGGTTCCGAGGACATGGGCAAGCTGATCAATCGACAAATGTTCGACTCGCCCAAGGCATTGGCGGTCTCGGCGGGCATCATGCTGGTAATGGGCGTGGTGCCGGGCATGCCGCATGTCGCCTTCATCAGCCTTGGCCTGATGTGTGCCGGTGGCGCCTACCTGGTGTGGCGCAAGCAGCAAGCGGCCAAGGTCAAGGCGCAGGAGGAAGTGCAGCGTCAGCAAGACCTGCTGCCGTCGCCGCAGCGTGCCATGGAAACCAAGGAGCTGGGCTGGGACGACGTCACCCCGATCGACATGATCGGCCTTGAAGTCGGTTACCGGCTGATCCCGCTGGTCGACCGTAACCAGGGCGGGCAGTTGCTGGCGCGGATCAAGGGCGTGCGCAAGAAGCTCTCGCAGGATCTGGGCTTCCTCATGCCTACCGTGCACATCCGTGACAACCTCGACCTGCAACCCAGCGCCTATCGCCTGACCCTGATGGGGGTGATCCTGGCCGAGGCGGAGATCTATCCGGATCGCGAGCTTGCGATCAACCCTGGCCAGGTCTTCGGCACCCTCAATGGTATCGCTGCGCGCGACCCGGCGTTCGGCCTGGAAGCGGTGTGGATCGATGTCGCCCAGCGCGCCCAGGCGCAGTCGCTGGGCTACACCGTGGTCGACGCCAGCACTGTGGTCGCCACCCACTTGAACCAGATTTTGCAGAAGCACTGCCACGAGCTGATCGGCCACGAAGAGGTCCAGCAGTTGCTGCAGGTGCTGTCCAAGGCTTCGCCCAAGCTTGCCGAGGAGCTGGTGCCGGGCGTCATTTCCTTGTCGGGGCTGCTCAAGGTCCTGCAAGCACTGCTTTCCGAGCAAGTGCCGGTGCGTGACATCCGCAGTATCGCCGAGGCAATCGCCAACAACGCCGGCAAGAGTCAAGATACCGCCGCGCTGGTTGCCGCAGTGCGCGTCGGATTGTGTCGCGCCATCGTGCAAAGCATTGTCGGCGTTGAGTCTGAGCTGCCTGTGATCACCTTGGAGCCAAGGTTGGAACAGATTTTGCTCAATAGTCTGCAAAGGGCCGGGCAAGGTCAGGAAGATGGTGTTCTTCTTGAACCGAGCATGGCCGAGAAGCTTCAGCGTTCGTTGATCGAAGCGGCCCAGCGTCAGGAGATGCAAGGCCAGCCAGCTATCCTGCTGGTGGCCGGCCCGATCCGCGCCATGCTGTCGCGGTTCGGTCGCCTGGCTGTACCGAATTTGCATGTTTTGGCGTATCAGGAAATACCTGACAACAAGCAAGTCACCATCGTTGCCACCGTGGGCCCCAACGGCTGAGGTAGTGGGTTATGCAAGTTAAGCGTTTTTTCGCCGCCGATATGCGTCAGGCCATGAAGCTGGTCCGTGATGAGCTGGGCGCCGATGCCGCCATCATCGGCAACCGGCGCATTGCCGGCGGTGTCGAGCTGACGGCCGCGCTGGACTACAAATTGTCCGCGCTGGCCCCGCGCGTGCCCAATGCCGAGCTTGAAGACGAGCTGCGCAAGACCCAGTCGCGCATCGCCACCGCCCAGGCCGAGCTGAGCAGCCGCAACGATACCGACGAAGGCAACCGCCAGTTGTTCGCGGGTCTGTCGCTGACCGCATCCGAGCCGTTGATCGAGCCGCACGTCGATGTGCCGCCGGCTGCCGCCGCACCCGCGCCGGCGCCAGTCGATCCGCGCCTGTTCGATGCCATGCGCTCGGAGCTTTCCGGTCTGCGCGAGCTGCTCGAAGTGCAGCTCGGCTCGCTGGCCTGGAGCCAGTTGCAAGGCAGCAAGCCAATGCAGGCCAACCTCTGGCGGCGTCTGCAACGCGTCGGATTGTCTGGCGCACTGGCCCGCGAGCTGCTCGACCTGGTGGCCGAGATCGACGAACCGCGCCAGGCTTGGCGGATGATCCTGGCGCACCTGGCGCGGATGATCGATGTGCCCGAGATCGAACCGATCGAGGAGGGCGGGGTGATCGCCATGGTCGGCCCGGCCGGCATGGGCAAGACCACCACGCTGGCCAAGCTGGCCGCACGTTACGTGCTCAAGTACGGCGCCAGCAACTTGGCTCTGGTGAGCATGGACAGCTTCCGCATCGGCGCCCAGGAGCAGCTCAAGACCCTTGGGCGGATCCTCAACGTGTCGGTGACCTACGTCGATCCTGGCGAGTCGCTGGCCCAGGCGCTGGAGCCGCTACTGCGCAAGCGCGTGGTGCTGATCGATACCGCTGGCCTGCAAGCCAGCGACCCGGCACTGCGCATGCAGCTTGAAACACTTGCAGGGCGCGGGATTGCCGCCAAGAATTACCTGGTGCTGGCCACAACCAGCCAGAAACAGGTGCTCACCGCTGCCTACCACAGCTACAAGCGCTGTGGCCTGGCCGGTTGCATCCTGACCAAACTCGATGAAACGGCCTGCCTCGGCGAAGTATTGAGCCTGGCCATCAGTCATGAACTGCCGGTTGCCTATCTCACCGATGGCCCGCGCATTCCTGACGACCTGCACCTGCCGCGCAAGCACCAGTTGGTCAGCCGCGCAGTCAGTGTGCAAATGCAGGAAGACCCCAGCGAAGAGGCCATGGCCGATATGTTCGCTGATCTCTACCACAACTCTGGCAAACGCGCGGGTTGAGGGAGAACGTAATGCAAAATACCTACATCAAGGGCTTCGAGAACAGCCCCACATGTGGCCTCGGTCCAAGCGAGACAAGGTAAAGAACAAATATGGGTAGCATGCATCCCGTACAGGTGATCGCCGTGACCGGTGGCAAAGGTGGCGTCGGCAAGACTAACGTTTCAGTGAACCTGTCCCTGGCGTTGGCCGAGCTGGGTCGTCGCGTCATGCTGCTGGACGCCGACCTGGGCCTGGCCAATGTCGACGTGCTGCTGGGGCTCACGCCCAAGCGCACCCTGGCTGACGTTATCGAAGGCCGCTGCGAGCTGCGCGATGTGCTGCTGCAGGGGCCAGGTGGGGTACGTATCGTCCCGGCCGCCTCCGGCACCCAGAGCATGGTCCACCTGCAGCCCGCGCAGCACGCGGGCTTGATCCAGGCGTTCAGCGAGATTGGCGACAACCTCGATGTGCTGGTGATCGACACCGCTGCCGGCATCGGCGACTCGGTGGTGAGCTTCGTGCGCGCCGCCCAGGAAGTGCTGCTGGTGGTGTGCGATGAGCCTACGTCGATCACCGACGCCTACGCGCTGATCAAGCTGCTCAATCGCGACTACGGCATGAATCGTTTCCGCGTCCTGGCCAACATGGCGCAGAGCCCGCAGGAAGGGCGCAACCTGTTCGCCAAGTTGACCAAGGTCACGGATCGCTTCCTTGACGTCGCCCTACAATACGTCGGCGCCGTGCCGTACGATGAGTGTGTGCGCAAGGCGGTGCAGAAGCAGCGCGCGGTCTATGAGGCCTTCCCACGGTCCAAGTGCGCATTGGCATTCAAGGCCATTGCGCAGAAGGTCGACAGTTGGCCGTTGCCTGCCAACCCGCGTGGCCACCTGGAGTTTTTCGTCGAGCGACTGGTGCAACCCACCAGCGCGGGACCCGTGCTATGAGTGCAAGCGGTTTCAAGATGTACAGCAAGGCGTCCAAAGATGCTCAGTATGAGTTGATCGAACGCTACGCGCCGCTGGTCAAGCGCATCGCTTATCACCTGCTGGCGCGTCTGCCGGCCAACGTGCAGGTCGAAGACCTGATCCAAGCGGGCATGATTGGCCTGTTGGAAGTGGCCAACAAATACGATGCCAGCAAGGGCGCCAGCTTCGAAACCTACGCCGGTATCCGCATCCGTGGCGCCATGCTCGATGAGGTGCGCAAGGGCGACTGGGCGCCGCGTTCGGTGCACCGTAACACCCGCATGGTCAGCGACGCGATGCGCGCCGTTGAAGCAAGAACCGGTCGCGACGCTAAAGATCACGAGGTTGCTGCCGAACTCCAATTGAGTCTCGATGATTACTACGGGATTTTGAACGATACCCTGGGCAGCCGCCTGTTCAGTTTCGACGACCTGTTACAGGACGGCGAACATGAAGGCCTGCACGAGGATGGAGCCAGCGGCCAGATCGAGCCGTCGCGTGACCTTGAAGACGAGCGCTTCCAGGCCGCGCTGACCGATGCGATCGCCAACCTGCCGGAGCGCGAGCGGCTGGTGCTGGCGCTGTACTACGACGAAGAGCTGAACCTCAAGGAAATCGGTGAGGTGCTTGGGGTCAGCGAGTCGCGTGTTAGCCAGTTACACAGCCAGTGCGCGGCGCGTCTGCGCAGTCGCTTGGGTGAATGGCGGGCGCGGTAGCCGGGGTTCGCTGCAGTCGTTTCACGTTGTACTGAATTGATTGAATGCGCGCTCGGGGGCCGAGCGCGTTTAAGACTGCTTGGAGGTCTACTTGAACAAAGACATGAAAATCCTCATCGTTGACGACTTCTCGACGATGCGGCGAATCATCAAGAATCTGTTGCGTGATCTGGGCTTCACCAACGTCAAGGAAGCCGATGACGGCGTCACCGCGCTGCCGATGTTGCACAGCGAGCACTTCGACTTTCTGGTGACCGACTGGAACATGCCGGGCATGAGCGGGATCGACCTGCTGCGCCAGGTACGGGCCGACGAGCGCCTCAAGGGCATGCCGGTGTTGATGGTCACTGCCGAAGCCAAGCGCGACCAGATCATTGAAGCGGCCCAGGCCGGCGTCAATGGCTATGTGGTCAAGCCTTTCACAGCCCAGGTGCTCAAAGAAAAGATCGAAAAGATCTTCGAACGCGTGAACGGCTAAGTCACGCCAGGGGGCGCTATGGAGTCTAACAACACGTCTCTGGGTGAGTTCGAAACGACCCTGAAGAAGCATGCCCAGGAACTGGTCGAGAGCCTTGAGCGCGGCCGGTTTGGCGACGCGGTGCAGCTGATCCATCAGCTTAACCAGACGCGCGACCGCGGCCTGTATCAGGAAGTCGGCAAACTCACCCGCGAGCTGCACAGCGCGATCGTCAGCT
The DNA here is from genome assembly GCF_043104195.1 of Pseudomonas sp. xss_2. NCBI lineage: Bacteria > Pseudomonadati > Pseudomonadota > Gammaproteobacteria > Pseudomonadales > Pseudomonadaceae > Pseudomonas > Pseudomonas sp. xss_2. The sequence continues at coordinate 8,727 of NZ_JBICKL010000005.1, read as the reverse complement.
TCCAGATCGACCCGGCCATGCCGCAGGCCGAGGAAGTCTCGCAGATCACCGATGCCACCGAGCGCTTGTCCTACGTGGTCAAGCTGACCGAGGGCGCCGCCAACCGCACCATGGACCTGGTCGAAGAGAGCACCCCGGTGCTCAACGATCTGGCCAGCGAAGCCCAGGCGCTGAGCGCTGACTGGCAGCGCTTCATGCGCCGCGAAGTGGCCGCGCCGGAATTTCGCGAGTTGGTCAAGCGGGTCGACAGTTTCCTGACGCACAGCGCTGAAGGTAACCGCAAGGTCTCCGGGCATCTGAACGACATTCTCCTGGCTCAGGACTACCAAGACCTGACTGGGCAGGTGATCAAGCGCGTCACCGCGTTGGTCACCGAAGTAGAAAGCAATCTGCTCAAGCTCGTGCTGATGGCCAGTCAAGTCGACCGCTTTGCCGGTATCGAACATGACCACCAACAGCTGCGCGCTGAAAAAGATCAAGAAAAACATCCGACTCGGGGTGAAGGTCCGCAGATTCATGCCGATAAGCGTGAAGACGTCGTGTCCGGTCAGGACGATGTCGATGATCTGCTGTCCAGCCTGGGTTTTTAGGGAGCACGTTTAATGAGCTTCGGCGCCGATGAAGAAATCCTTCAGGATTTCCTGGTAGAAGCCGGCGAAATTCTTGAGCAACTGTCCGAGCAATTGGTCGAGCTGGAAAGCCGACCGGATGATGCCGACCTGCTCAATGCAATTTTCCGCGGTTTTCACACTGTAAAAGGGGGCGCCGGCTTCCTTCAGCTCAATGAGCTGGTGGAGTGCTGCCATATCGCAGAGAACGTCTTCGACATCCTGCGCAAAGGTGAGCGTCGGGTCGACGCCGAGCTGATGGACGTGGTCCTCGAAGCGCTGGACACGGTCAACAGCATGTTCGGCCAGGTTCGCGAGCGTAGCGAAGTCACCCCGGCCACGCCTGAGCTGCTGGCGGCCTTGTCGCGTTTGGCTGAGCCCGGCGCTGCTGAGCCGGTTGCCGCGGTCGTCGAAGAGGTGCCGGTGGCCCAGGCACCCGCCGCCGAACCGGACATCACCGACACCGAATTCGAGCAGCTGCTCGACTCGCTCGACGCGGTCAAGGCTGAAGCGGCCGCTGCCGAACAGCTGCAGGGCGAAGCACCTAGCGCTGAAGGCGACGAAATCAGCGACGCTGAGTTCGAATCGCTGCTCGATCAGCTGCATGGCAAGGGCCAGTTCTCGCCTGAGGTCGTGGCCAGCGCTGCTGAGGCCGCTGCTCAGGCGCCGGTTGGCGATGAAATCACCGACGACGAATTCGAAGCGCTGCTCGACCAGTTGCATGGCAAGGGCACCTTCGCCGCCGATGCATTGCCAGCCACGGCGGCGCCTGCCGCTGCTGGCGCGCCTGCGGCGTCGGGCGATGAGATCAGTGAGCATGAGTTCGAAGCCTTGCTCGACCAGTTGCATGGCAAGGGCAAGTTCTCTGGCGACACGGCCACTGCCGAAACCCCAGCGGCTGCCGTTGCTGCCGCACCGGTAGCGGCCAAGGCCCAAGCTCAGCCTGCACCAACGCCTGCGCCCAAACCAGCCCCGGCGCCCGCCGCAGCGCCTGCACCTGCTGCTGCCAAACCGGCCGCCCCAGCCCGTGCCCCGGCCCCGGCTGGCGAGAAGCACGTCAGCGAAGCGGAAACCACCGTGCGGGTCGATACCGCGCGCCTGGACGAGATCATGAACATGGTCGGCGAACTGGTGCTGGTGCGTAACCGCCTGGTGCGCCTGGGCCTCAATAGCGGCGACGAGGCCATGTCCAAGGCTGTGTCCAACCTCGATGTGGTCACCGCCGACTTGCAGACTGCGGTGATGAAAACCCGCATGCAGCCGATCAAGAAGGTCTTCGGCCGCTTCCCGCGCTTGGTCCGTGACCTGGCCCGCCAGCTCAAGAAAGAAATCAACCTGGAGCTGGTCGGTGAAGAAACCGACCTCGACAAGAACCTGGTCGAGGCCCTGGCCGATCCGCTGGTGCACTTGGTGCGCAACGCAGTCGACCATGGCGTGGAAATGCCTGACGAGCGCGAAGCCTCTGGCAAGGCGCGCACCGGCAAGGTGGTGCTGTCGGCCGAGCAGGAAGGCGACCATATCCTGCTGTCGATCTCCGATGACGGCAAGGGCATGGACCCGAACATCCTGCGCGCCAAGGCGGTGGAAAAGGGCCTGATGGACAAGGACGCAGCCGATCGCCTGAGCGAGTCGGACTGCTACAACCTGATCTTCGCCCCGGGCTTCTCGACCAAGACCGAGATCTCCGATGTGTCTGGCCGTGGCGTGGGCATGGACGTGGTGAAAACCAAGATCTCCCAGCTCAATGGCTCGATCAATATCTACTCAGCCAAGGGCCAGGGCTCGAAGATCGTCATCAAGGTGCCGCTGACCTTGGCGATCATGCCGACCCTGATGGTGATGCTGGCCAACCAGGCGTTCGCCTTCCCCCTGGTCAACGTCAACGAGATCTTCCACCTCGACCTGTCGCGCACCAATGTGGTCGACGGTCAGGAGGTGGTGATCGTGCGCGACAAGGCGTTGCCGCTGTTCTACCTCAAGCGCTGGCTGGTCCAGGACCAGGTGCACGAGGAGCAACGCGAGGGCCACGTAGTGATCCTCTCGGTCGGCACCCAGCGCATTGGCTTCGTCGTCGACCAACTGGTCGGCCAGGAAGAGGTGGTGATCAAGCCGTTGGGCAAGATGCTGCAGGGCACGCCGGGTATGTCTGGCGCCACCATCACTGGCGACGGCCGCATCGCGTTGATCCTCGACGTCCCGAGCATGCTCAAGCGTTACGCCGCCAAGCGTTATTGATTTCGGTGGCGCAGCCTGGCGGTTGCGCCGCCTAATGGAGTGTTTATGGCAGTCAAGGTCCTGGTGGTGGATGATTCCGGTTTCTTCCGCCGCCGTGTCTCGGAAATTCTCTCGGCCGACCCGACCATTCAGGTCGTGGGGACCGCGACCAATGGCAAGGAAGCAATCGACCAGGCGCTGTCGCTCAAGCCCGATGTGATCACCATGGACTATGAAATGCCCATGATGGACGGCATCACCGCCGTGCGCCACATCATGCAGCGCTGCCCGACGCCGGTGTTGATGTTCTCCTCGCTGACCCATGAAGGCGCCCGGGTGACCCTCGATGCGCTGGATGCCGGTGCGGTGGACTACCTGCCGAAGAACTTCGAAGACATCTCGCGCAACCCTGACAAGGTCAAGCAGATGCTCTGCGAAAAGGTCCACACCATTTCGCGCAGCAACCGCCGCCTGGGCAGCTACGCCGCGCCTGCGCCGGCCGCAAGCCCAGCGTCGAGCAGCCACGCGCCTTCCAGCAGCTTTGCCAGCAGTGCTCCGGTGCGTGCTGCCGCGCCTGCACCTGCACCTGGGCGTAGCGCCGCGGCTCCCGCTGCAACGCACTCGCCCGCGCCCAAGCGCAAGCCGTACAAACTGGTGGCAATTGGCACCTCGACCGGTGGCCCGGTGGCCCTGCAGCGGGTGCTGACCCAGCTGCCGACCAACTTCCCGGCGCCGATCGTGCTGATCCAGCACATGCCGGCAGCCTTCACCAAGGCCTTCGCCGAACGCCTCGACAAGCTGTGCAAGATCAGCGTCAAGGAAGCCGAAGACGGTGATGTGCTGCGTCCAGGTCTGGCGCTGCTGGCCCCGGGGGGCAAGCAGATGATGGTCGACGGCCGTGGCACGGTGAAGATCCTGCCGGGTGACGAGCGTCTGAACTACAAGCCCTGCGTGGACATTACCTTCGGCTCGGCAGCCAAGTCCTACGGCGACAAAGTGCTCTCGGTGGTACTCACCGGCATGGGCGCGGACGGCCGCGAAGGCGCGCGTTTGCTCAAGCAAGGCGGCAGCACCGTGTGGGCCCAGGATGAAGCCAGCTGTGTGATCTATGGCATGCCCATGGCCATCGTCAAGGCCAACCTGGCCGATGCGGTGTACAGCCTGGACGAGATCGGCAAGCACCTGGTCGAGGCCTGCGTCTGATGGATGTCTTGAGCCTGATTGGCCTGATCCTCGCCTTCGTCGCCATCGTCGGTGGCAACTTCCTCGAGGGTGGCCACGTCGGTGCGCTGCTCAATGGCCCGGCGGCGCTGATCGTGCTGGGCGGCACCCTGGCGGCGGCGTTGTTGCAGGCGCCGTTGTCGTCGTTCAAGCGCGCGCTGCAGATTGTCCGCTGGATCATCTTCCCGCCGCGGGTAGACCTGGCTGGCGGTATCGATCGGGTAGTCAACTGGAGCCTCACCGCTCGCAAGGAAGGCCTGCTGGGGCTGGAAGGGGTGGCCGATGGCGAACCTGATCCGTATGCGCGCAAGGGCTTGCAGTTGCTGGTCGATGGCGCTGAGCCGGAGGCTATCCGGAGTATCCTTGAGGTCGACTTCCTGACCCAGGAAGGCCGTGATATCCAGGCCGCCAAGGTATTTGAAAGCATGGGCGGCTACGCGCCGACCATCGGCATCATCGGCGCGGTGATGGGCCTGATCCATGTGATGGGCAACCTGGCCGATCCTTCGCAGTTGGGCAATGGCATTGCCGTGGCGTTCGTTGCCACCATCTACGGCGTGGCCAGTGCCAACTTGATCCTGCTGCCGATCGCCAACAAGCTCAAAGCCATCGTCATGCGTCAGTCGCGCTATCGCGAGATGCTCCTCGAAGGCCTGCTGTCGATCGCCGAAGGCGAAAACCCACGCTCGATCGAGCTGAAGCTGCAAGGCTTCATGGAGTAAGCCATGCGTCGCCGTCGTCACACTGAGGAACACGAGAATCACGAGCGTTGGCTAGTGTCATATGCCGACTTCATTACCTTGTTGTTCGCCTTCTTCGTGGTCATGTACTCGATCTCCTCGATCAACGAGGGCAAGTACAAGGTCATTTCCCAGGCCCTGCTCGGGGTGTTCAACGACCCTGAGCGGAGCATGAAGCCGATCCCGATCGGCGATGAGCAGCCGCTGAGCGTGAGGCCGGCCGAGCCTCTGATCAAGGACAGCGAGCAGACCGACGCGGGCCTAGCGCAAACCAGCAACGATCCTTTGCAGACCATCAGCGACGATGTGCGCGAAGCGTTTGGCGACTTGATCAAATCTGACCAGATGACTGTGCGTGGCAATGAGCTGTGGGTCGAGGTCGAGCTCAACTCGGCGTTGCTGTTCGGCAGTGGCGATGCCATGCCCAGCGACGTTGCCTTCGAGATCATCGAGAAGGTGGCCAATATCCTCAAGCCGTTCGCCAACCCGGTGCATGTCGAAGGCTTTACCGACAACATGCCGATCCGGACTGCCCAGTACCCAACCAACTGGGAACTGTCGGCCTCGCGCGCGGCGAGCATCGTCCGCCTGCTGGCGATGAACGGTGTCAACCCTGGGCGGATGGCCTCGGTGGGCTATGGCGAATACCAACCGGTGGCGAGCAACGACAGCGCCGAAGGGCGTGCGCGTAACCGCCGGGTGGTGCTGGTGATTTCGCGCAACCTGGAAGTGCGCCGCAGCCTGACCGGGACCGGCAGCGCCAATGCTACGCCGGATTCAGCATTGCGCCGCGCTGGCACACAAAGTGCACCTGCAACGTCTGCAGCGGCGGGAGGGGGCTAGCCCCGTCAAATCCCCGTCACCCAAATCCACACCGTTCCCGGCAGGGCAGGCGGCCATACCGGGAGGAAGCAAGGCACCATGAGAGTCTGGGCAGTAGCCAATCAAAAAGGTGGCGTCGGCAAGACCACCACTACCATCGCTCTGGCCGGGCTGCTGGCCGAGGCGGGCAAGCGCGTGGTCGTGGTCGACCTTGACCCGCACGGCTCCATGACCAGCTATTTCGGACACAACCCCGATGCGCTGGAGCACAGCTGCTATGACCTGTTCCTGCACAAGGGCACGGTGCCTGAGGGACTGCCGGGGCAATTGCTGCTGCCGACCAGTGATGAGCGTATTTCCCTGCTGCCTTCGAGTACCGCGCTGGCCGTGCTAGAACGCCAGTCGCCAGGGCAGAGTGGCCTGGGCCTGGTGATCGCCAAGAGTCTGGCGCAGCTGTGGCAGGATTTCGACTTCGCCCTGATCGACAGCCCGCCCTTGCTCGGCGTGCTGATGGTCAATGCCCTGGCCGCCAGTCAGCAGCTGGTGATTCCGGTGCAGACCGAGTTTCTTGCGGTCAAAGGCCTGGAGCGGATGGTCGGCACCCTGGCCATGGTCAACCGCTCGCGCAAGCAGGCGCTGCCCTACCAGATCGTGCCGACCCTGTTCGATCGCCGTACCCAGGCTTCCTTGGGCACGCTCAAAGTGCTGCGCGATACCTACGCCGAGAACGTCTGGCAGGGCTATATCCCGGTCGACACGCGTCTGCGCGATGCTAGCCGGGCGGGCGTCACGCCTTCGCAGTTCGACGGCAAGAGCCGCGGGGTGGTTGCCTATCGCGCCTTGCTCAAGCACTTGCTCACCTACAAATCCGCACTGCAGGTGGCCTGATGAACTCAGCCCGGCCCATTACCAGCAAGCCGCAGTTGGCCTTGCAGACCTATCTGGACGGCTTGCTGCAGGAAGCTACCGAGACATTCGAGGCGCCCGCTGCAGAGCCTGCGCCGAGCGAAGACTTCGAGGCTGCGGTACGCGAAGAGCAGGCCCGCGACGCCCAGCGTCAGGTTGAGCCCGCGCCAACGTTAGCCTCACGGCCTTTTGCCGAGCCGCAACCCAAGGTGCTCGCCACGGTGCTGGCGCCTGCCGTGCCAGTCGCAGAACCTGTGGTCACCGTGGTCGAGGCCCAGGTGGTGGTCGAAGCCAGTATTCCGGTGCTCACCGAAGTACAGGCGCCTGAGCCGGTCGCGCCGTTGGTCGAGGTCCATCTGCCTGCGCCCAACGTTCCAGCGCCGCCAGCGACGATTGACGGCCGGCCGCAGTGGGCCGCCGAGCCGTTCGAATGCTTGCTGTTCGATGTCGCCGGGTTGACCCTGGCGGTACCCCTGGTATGCCTGGGGTCGATCTATAGCCTGGCCGGCCAGGAGTTGACACCACTGTTTGGCCAGCCGGACTGGTTCCTCGGCATCCTCAGCTGCCAGGCGGGCAATCTCAAGGTTCTGGATACCGCGCGCTGGGTGATGCCTGACCGCTACCGTGATGATTTCCGCCAGGGCTTGCAGTACGTGATTTCTGTCCAGGGCTATGAGTGGGGGCTGGCGGTGCATCAGGTCAGCCGTTCGTTGCGCCTGGACCCGAACGAGATCAAGTGGCGCAGCCAGCGCGGGCAACGTCCGTGGTTGGCCGGCACGGTGATCGAACACATGTGTGCCTTGCTCGATGTCGCTGAACTGGCCGAGTTGATCGCCAGCGGCGCCGTCAAGCAGTTGCACGGCAAACACTAATAAATGACGGCCGCTGCTGCCGCGGCCACACCGAGCACACCGCCGATGGCGGATTTTGAGGGGTAGGGGAATGAAAAAGTCGTCCGCACAAGGTTCCGAAGATCCGATCCTGCAGTGGGTAACCTTCCGCCTGGACAACGAGTCCTATGGCATCAATGTCATGCAGGTGCAGGAAGTCCTGCGTTACACCGAGATCGCTCCGGTTCCGGGCGCGCCGAGCTATGTGCTGGGCATCATCAACCTGCGCGGTAACGTGGTCACCGTGATCGACACACGCCAGCGCTTTGGCCTGGTGCCGACCGAAGTGACCGACAACACCCGTATTGTCATCATCGAGGCCGACAAGCAAGTGGTCGGCATCCTGGTCGATAGCGTCGCGGAAGTTGTCTACCTGCGTCAGTCGGAGATCGAGACCGCGCCAAACGTGGGTAACGAAGAGTCGGCCAAGTTCATCCAGGGCGTGTGCAACAAGAATGGCGAGCTGCTGATTCTGGTCGAGCTGGACAAGATGATGACCGAGGAAGAGTGGTCCGAGCTGGAGAACATCTGAGTTGATTTTCGAGGTTGCTGTCATCTTCCTGGCGCTGTTGTGGGCGCTGAGCCTGTGGTTTTTTCTGAACTACAGCAAGCGTCAGCGTGAGCTGGCCGCCCAGCAGGCTCAAGGTGATGCGCTGCGCGACCAGCGCATCAAGGACTTGGCCAAGCGCCTGGATGATTACCAGAATGGCACTGTGCGCATGGGGGAGGCGATCCATGAGCTGCGTGCGGTGGTGGCGCCGTTGCCAGACAAGCTGCAGCAACTGGAGCAGCGCGATCCCAATGATGTGACCTTTACTCAAGCCGCCAAGCTGGTGGGGATGGGGGCTAGCGTTGAGGAGTTGACTCAGACGTGTGGTTTGACTCAGGCTGAGGCGCAGTTGATGAGTAAGCTTCATCGGGCTGACTGATTGAAAAGGGCGACCTGAATAGGTCGCTTTTTTTTATTCGCAGTGTGGCTGCAAGCTATTTTGGGTTCTTGGGTTCTTGGGTTCTTGGGTTCTTGGGTTATTTAGACTTATCCATTTTTGATGGAGACGCTGATTCACCTTTCCGCCCTTACGGCGGGTCACTTTTGGTCGTGGCCAAAAGTAACCAAAAGCCGTGCGCTCCACCATCCGGCCCTACGCTGCGCTTCGGGTCCCCTCGCTTCGGTGCCTCCCGGGCCCGCGCGGCCTACGATTTGCTGCGCAAATCTACATCTCGCGCCTTCGGCTACGCCGAAGGGTGCTGCGCACCTGGCCCTACAGACACCTACGCTCGGCCTCCTGAAGTCGCGAAGTTAGTGGCGGCGACTGGACTGGCGTT